>CADCUU010000316.1 GCA_902805995.1 uncultured Rubellimicrobium sp. | reverse complement strand
CGCCGTCCCCGCGCTCCTGGTCGTGTCGGTGATCCTGATGGTCCCCGTCGCCTCCGCTATGACATCGCTCTTCCTCGACGAGGTGGCCGAGGCCGTGGAGGACCGCCACTATCCCGGCCTCCTCCCCGTGCGCCCGCAGGGCTGGGGCGAGGCGCTCAAGGACTCCGCGAGCGCCTTCGGCATCGTGCTCATCGCCAACATCGCGGCGCTCGGGGCCTATCTCCTCCTGGCCCCGCTCGCGCCCCTGATCTTCATCGCGCTCAACGGCTTCCTGCTCGGGCGCGAATACTTCCAGGTCGCCGCGCTCCGCCGCGAGGGGCCGGAGGGCGCGCGGACCCTGCGCCGCCGCCATGCGTTCCGGATCTGGCTCGCGGGCTGCCTCATGGCTCTGCCGCTGGCGATCCCGCTGGTGAACCTGCTCGTCCCGACGCTCGGCGCCGCGACCTTCACCCACCTCTACCACCGGCTGGCGAAGCGTTAGTCGGCCGACCGCTCCACCCGGTCCATGACGCCGAACCAGTCGAGGTCCCGCACTCCCCAGGGGCCCCAGACGATGACCGCGTACATCACGATCCACAGCCCCGCGGCCCAGACGGTCGTGATCCGCGCCTTCCGCCCAAGCTGGAAGTCATGGGGCGAGGAGGCATGCGTGCCGGGCACGATCTCCCCCGCATCGCCCTGCGTCACCATGCGAAGCGGCAGCACGATGAAGAACACCATGAACCAGGTGACGGAGAACAGCACTATCGCGGCGGTGATGGTCATGGGACAGCTCCTGTAGGCCCCGCCGACATAGCCGCCCGCCCGCGGCGCACCAAGGCGCCCCGGCGTCGCAGGGGCTCAGGCCTGCTCCAGTTCCACCAGCGTGCCGTTGAAGTCCTTGGGATGCAGGAACAGCACGGGCTTTCCATGCGCGCCGATCTTCGGCTCCCCCCCGCCCAGCACGCGCGCGCCGGCCTCGACCAGCCGGTCGCGCGCGGCGAGAATATCCTCCACCTCGTAGCAGATGTGGTGGATGCCGCCGCCCGCGCTCTTGCCCAGGAACCCCGCGATGGGGCTCGCCTCCCCCAAGGGCTCCAGAAGCTCCACCTTGGTGTTGGGCAGCGTGACGAAGACGACGCGCACCCCGTGCTCCGGCAGGTCCATTGGCGGCCCCACCTCGGCCCCGAGCGCATCCCGATAGCGCGCCGACGCCTCCGCGAGATCCGGCACGGCGATGGCGACATGGTTCAGACGTCCGATCATGTCCTGTTTCTCGCCCCGCGGCCCCGCGAAAGCAAGCCGTTCAGGTACGGCAGGGGAGCCCTTTGCCCCCGCGCCCCGGCCCCGAACCGCGCCGTTGCCGAGGAGCCCGTGGCACAGGTCACTCAGCCGAGAGCCATCCCCCGTCCACGCCTCAGAGCGCCGGACTCGCCACCATTGAACGCCATGTCAGCACCGACAGCAGTTCCCGCCATGCAGCCGAGAGCCGCCCCCTACCCCAGCCCCCGCCTCAGATCACCGGGTCCCGTGCCACCAGCACCAGCCCCGTCAGCGCCGACAACGCCTCCCGCTGCCGCCCCTCCGCGTCAAAGTTCGCCGGGTCCAGCCAGCGGTCGAACGCCGCCTGAAGCCGGGGCCATTCCTTGTCGATGGCCGCGAACCAGGCCGTGTCACGGTTCCGGCCCTTCACCACAGTCGCCTGCCGGAACACGCCCTCGTAGGACAGCCCCAGCCGCTGCGCCGCCCGGCGCGAGGGGATGTTCAACGCGTCGCACTTCCACTCATAGCGCCGGTAGCCCGCGCCAAAGGCCCAGCCCATCATCAGTGCCATGGCCTCGGTCGCGGCCGGCGTCCGCTGAAGCGCGGGCGACAGGTTGATATGCCCCACCTCGATGGAGCCCGCTTCGGGGCTGATCCGCAGAAAGCTCGCCACCCCGGCCGCGCGCCCCGTCGAAAGGTCCCGAATCGCATAGAAGAACGGATCGGCCAGTCCCGCCATCTTCTCGGCCCAACCGCGCCAGTCCAACTCCTCGGCAAAGGGGCCATAAGGCAGGTAGCCCCAGATCGCATCGGACCTGATGTTCGCCGCATGGATCTCCGCCCCATGGCGCGCCGGGTCGAGCCTCTCCAGCCGCGCCCACCGCCCCTCCAGCACATCCGGCCCCGGCGCGGGCGGCGGCGTCCAATTCGTGACCGGGTCCCCGAAACGTTCCTGGCTCATTGATCCCTCGTAGGGTGCGTGCTCGCACGCTCCGCGCAGCGTTCTTTGCGCGCACCTTGGAGGGGCCAGGCAATGCGCGCAACCCGCCGCCCAAACTCCCCATCCTAAACCCGCGAATCACCCCGTTGCGCCACCGCGCCCCGACCGTTCGTACCCCTCACGAATCCTTAACCTTCGCGGCGCATCCTGCCCTCAACGAGCAGCCTGACGAGTTCCCCCATGCCCCGCGACGACATCTCCTGGATCAAGGCCTACGGCTGCGACGAACCGCTCCTCGCCGCCCTGCGCCGTTGCGGGGCGCGCCAACGCGCCCGCGAATCCTCCTGGCGCGCGGCGCTGCCCGAAGACGGACGCCGCGCCTGGGACGCGCTACTTGGCCTCAGCGACGATCCGCAGCCCCAGTTCCCGGAGCTGCTGGGGCGTGGCCTCCGACGGCCCACCCATGAGGAGGTCCTCGGCCCGCTGGTTCATCGGGAAAAGGATGACCTCGCGGATGTTCTGCTCATCGGCAAGCAGCATCACCATCCGGTCGATCCCGGCCGCGCAGCCGCCGTGGGGCGGGGCGCCGTAGCGGAACGCGTTGACCATGCCCCCGAACCGCTTCTCGACCTCCTCGGGCGGATAGCCCGCGATTTCGAAGGCCTTGAACATGATGTCCGGCCGGTGGTTCCGGATCCCGCCGGAGATCAGCTCGTAGCCATTGCAGGCGAGGTCGTACTGATAGGCATGGACGCCCAGCGGATCGCCGTTCAGCGCCTCCAGCCCCCCCTGCGGCATGGAGAAGGGGTTGTGCGAGAAGTCGATCTTCTCATCATCGGTCTTCTCGTACATCGGGAAATCGACGATCCAGCAGAAGGCGAAGCGGTCCTTGTCGACCAGCCCCAGCTCCTCCCCGATCACAGTCCGCGCGCGTCCGGCAATCTTCTCGAAGGTCTCGGGCTTGCCCCCGAGGAAGAAGGCCGCATCACCGAGCCCGAGGCCCAGCTGCTCCCGAATAGCCTCCGTCCGCTCCGGCCCGAGCGCCTTGGCCACGGGCCCGGCCGCTTCCATCCCTGCCCCGCTCTCGGCCTCCCGCCAGAAGATGTAGCCCATCCCCGGCAGCCCTTCCTTCTGGGCCCAGGCGTTCATCCGGTCCGCGAACTTGCGCGACCCACCCTTGGGCGCCGGAATGGCGCGGACCTCGGTCCCCTCCTGCTCCAGAAGCTTGGCGAAGATGCCGAACCCGCCCCCCCGGAAGTGGTCGGAGACGACCTGCATCCGGATCGGGTTCCGCAGGTCCGGCTTATCCGTCCCGTACCAGAGCGCCGCGTCGCGGT
>CADCUU010000315.1 GCA_902805995.1 uncultured Rubellimicrobium sp. | reverse complement strand
GGGGCCATGGTCATTGGGGTCCTGGTCCTCTGGCGTCAGGAGGTGGCGCGCAGGGGGCCGCCGTCAACCTCCGCCTTGGGCTCGCCCCGCATCAGGGGACGCACATCCGCCGCCCCCTTGGAGCCCCGGCCCGACAGCGACGGGTTCTCCATGAAGAAGGCGTGGCAGGAGAAGGCGCCCTCGGGCACCGCGGGCCGGTGGAAGCTGCCGTCGGGCGACATGACCCAGCTCTGCGCCACGTCGGCGAGGTTGGCCGCGATGATCTGGTCCATGATCTGCGCCTTGACGGTGGGGTTCATGGCCTCGACCAGCGTTTCCACGCGGCGGGTCATGTTGCGCCCCATCCAGTCCGCCGAGGACAGGAAGACCCGCGCCCGGCGCGACGGCAGCCCGTGGCCGTTCCCGAAGCAGACGATGCGCGAATGCTCGAGGAACCGGCCGACGATGCTTTTCACGCGGATGTTCTCGCTCAGCCCCGCGATGCCGGGGCGCAGGCCGCAGATGCCCCGCACGATCAGGCTGATCTTCACCCCCGCCTGGGAAGCCGCGTAAAGCGCGTCGATCAGGTCCTCATCGATGACGGAGTTCATCTTGGCCCAGATCGCCGCGGGCCGGCCCGCGCGGGCGTGCTCGGCCTCCCCCGCGATCAGTTCCAGCAGCCGCAGCTTGAGGCTCAGCGGAGAGATGGCGAGGTTCTCCAAACCCTCGGGCGTGGCGTAGCCGCCGACGTAGTTGAACACCTTGGTCGCATCCCGCCCCAGCCGCGAATCCGAGGAGAAGAGCGACAGGTCCGTGTAGATCCGCGCCGTGATGGGATGGTAGTTGCCCGTCCCGAAATGCGTGTAGGTAACGAGCCGGTCCCCCTCGCGCCGTACGACGACGCTGATCTTGGCATGCGTCTTGAGGGAGGTGAATCCATAGACCACATGCGCCCCGGCCCGCTCCAGCCTGCGCGACTGGCGGATGTTGGCGGCCTCGTCGAAGCGCGCCTTCAGCTCCACGAGCGCGGTGACCGACTTTCCGTCCTCCGCCGCCTCGCAAAGCGCGTCCACGATGGGGGAGTCGCCGGAGGTCCGGTACAGCGTCTGCTTGATCGCCACGACGTCGGGGTCCCGCGCCGCCTGTTCGAGGAAGCGGACCACCGTGTCGAAGGTCTCGTAGGGATGGTGGAGCAGCATGTCCTTCTGCCGGATCGCGGCGAAGATGTCGCCGTTGTGGTCCTGCACCCGCTCCGGCACCCGCGGCTGGAAGGGCGGCCAGAGCAGGTCGGGCCGCGCGTCGAGCACCAGTTCGCGCAGGTTGCTGACGCCCAGCATGCGGTCCACCTCGACCACCTCGCCCTGCTCGACATGGAGGTTGTCCATGACCATCGCCTTGAGCGAGTTCGGCGCGCCGGCGGTGATCTTGAGGCGCACGACCTCGCCCCGGCGGCGGCGCTTCAGGGCGGTCTCGAACTCCCGCACAAGGTCCTCGGCCTCGTCCTCCACCTCCAGGTCGCTGTCGCGCAGCACCCGGAACGCGCAGGAGCCGGTGACGCGGTAGCCCGGAAACAGCCGGTCGAGATGAAGGAGCAGCAGCTCCTCCAGCGGCAGGAAGCGGTGCCCCCCGGCCGTGGGCAGCGCCACGAAGCGGGCGATCTGCGACGGCACCGGCAAAAGCGCGCGGAGCGACCGACGCTCCCCGATCCGCTCCAGGGACAGCGCCAGCGCGAAGCCTTCGTTCGGGATGAAGGGGAACGGATGCGCGGGGTCGATGGCCAGCGGCGACAGAACCGGGAACACGCGCTGGAGGAAGAACTCCTCCAGGAAGGGCCGGTCCACCTCCGGCACCTCGGTCCGCGTCAGGATCACGATGCCCTGGCCCGCAAGCTCCGCCTTGAGCTTCTCCCATCCGGCCTGCTGGCTCGCGATGAGCCTGCGCGCCTCGGCGTCGATCAGGGTGAGCTGCCGCGCGGGGGTGAGGCCGTCGGGCGAGGGCGTGACGTTCCCCGCGCGCGCAAGCTCCCTCAGGCCTGCGACGCGCACGGTATAGAATTCGTCGAGGTTGGTGGCGGAGATCGACAGGAAGCGCACCCGCTCCAGAAGCGGCACGCGCGGGTCCTGCGACGCCTCCAGCACCCGCCAGTTGAAGCCCAGCCAGGACAGCTCCCGGTTGAAGTAGCGGGCCGGTCCGCTCATGTCGGCGGGCGCCGCCAGCGGGGCGGGGAAGGGGCTGTTCAGGAAGTCGGCCTCGGGCATCGGTGTCCTCGTGCGAGCGGTCGCCATTATGGGCCGGGCGCGTCCTGGCTGTCGAGCACCCGTCGGGCCAAGGGCAGGCTGACGCGGCGCCCCTCCGACAGGCTAGCGCGGTCGAGTGACGCCACCGCGACAGCCGCCGCAGCATGCGACCGTTCGATCCGGCGGGCGACGAAGGCCAGCACGCCCGGCGCGGGGAACAGTTGCCGGTCGGCGAACTGCTTGGCCAGCAGCGCCTCCAGCAGCGCGTCGTCGGGCGGGGGCAGGCGGACGACCGTCGTGGCCTGCATGCGTGAGGCGAGATCCGGCAGCCGCACCCCCCAGCGCGCGGGCGGCCGGTCCGCCGTCATCAGGAGCCGCCCCCCGGTGGACAGGATGTGGTTGTGCAGATGAAACAGCGCAGTCTCCGATTCGCGGGGCAGGGCCTCCAGATCCTCCACCACGACGGCGGTGCCGGGCGGGGGGAGGTCGGGGGACAACTCCCGCGCCACGCGCCGCTCCGCCCCGGCAAGGCCCTGCCAGATGCGGGCGAGGTGCGTCTTTCCGGACCCTTCGGGCCCCACGAGGGCGAGCTTGCCGTCGGGCCAGCGCAGCCCGCCCGCGATCATGGCATGGGCGTCGGCGTTGGATTCGGAGACGAAGTAGTCCTCCGGTCCCAGGGACACCGGCAGCGCCCAGTCGAAGCTGAGCTGCTCCGCGTCGAGCGCCGGGGCCGTCGTCCGCGGGATGCGGCGCGGCTTCTCGGGCCAGTCGCCGGCCCCGAAGAAGTCCATCTGGTCGTCGGTCATGGCAGCGGCGCGCCGGGCCCGCCCTGGTAGAGGCGGCTGTCCTTGTACTTGCCGATGGCGAACCGGACGAGCACCCCGATCACCGCCGCGACCGGCACCGCCACCAGCACCCCCAGGAACCCGAACAGCGCCCCGAAGGCCGCGAGCGCGAAGAGGAGCCAGACCGGATGCACGCCCACCCGTTCGCCCACGAGCTTGGGCGTGAGGAAGTTCCCTTCCACGAACTGCCCCGACTGAAAGATCGCCCAGACTGCGACCACCCAGGCCCAGTCCCCCCAGAACTGCCACAGCGCGAGGCCAATGGCGAGGACGCCGCCCACGAGCGCGCCCACATAGGGGATGAAGGTCAGCACCCCCGCGATGGCCCCGACCACAAGCCCGAAGTTGAGCCCGACCACGGCAAGAGCCACCGCATAGAACGTGCCCAGGATCAGGCAGACCAGCGCCTGCCCCCGGATGAAGGCCGCGAGGGTTTCGTCGCTTTCGCGCGCAAGTCGTCGGATCGTGGGC
>CADCUU010000314.1 GCA_902805995.1 uncultured Rubellimicrobium sp. | reverse complement strand
TATGCCCCCCATGGAATGGGTGACGAAGTGCACCCTCTCCGCCCGGCAGGCGGCGAGAGCCTGCGGGAGAGTCGCCCCCGCCAGATCCAGGACGGACGCCGCGGTCGAGGCATAGCGCCAGTTCACCACCTCGTAACCCAGCCGCTTCAGAACCCCGGCCAGCACTGCCATGCTTCCCGGTCCGCGCCCCAGCCCGTGGAGCAGCACGACGCCGTGCCCCTTCGGCGCGGGGGTCGGGACCGGCAGACCGAGTCGCTGGGCGATAGGCGCGAGCATACTGGAAATTTGGGGGCTGCTCCTCGTTTCGCCAAGCGGGCCGTGGCGGCAACCTTGTCTCCGGACCGTGCCGGGGTCACACTCGCGCGCATGCCCAGCCCCCGTCTTGCCGTGCGCGCCATCCTCCTACGCGAGGACCGACTTCTTCTGGTCAATGCCTGGAAAGGGCGGACGCATCTCTGGACCTGCCCCGGCGGCGGGGTCGAGCTGCACCAGTCGCTTCCCGACGCGCTGATCCGCGAGGTGCGGGAGGAGACGGGCCTGCTGATCGAGGTGGGGAAGCCATGCCTCATCAACGAATTCCATGACCCCAAAGGCTCGTTTCATCAGGTAGACATCTACTTCCGTGGCCGGATCCTGTCCGGGGATCCGGATGGCGCCTGGACGGACACGGAAGGGATCGTCAGCCACCGCCGCTGGGTGAGCCGCGCCGAGATGGCCGGGATCACCGTCAAGCCCGACAGCCTCGCCGCAGCGGTCTGGGGGGACGAGGGGGCACTTCTCTATGATCCGCTGGAACCCATCGTCCGGTAATCTGCCGGCTCTGCCGACAGCCTCGACCTTGACGCGGGCCGGGTCTGTCGCCGAAGCTTGTGGCCGTGCCCTTCGCGGACCTCTCCTGGTGCGGCACTCCTAGACCTGCCGAAGCTCGGCTTAACAGACGGGGATCGCCTGCAAAGCATTACCGACCCCGCTTACGGGAGTCCTAGCCGAGTTGACACGTATCCTGACCTTCTCCTTCCGGCGTGGGACCTAGGTATGAGGCGCGCCGCACTCGCCTAGATCGAGGAAGCCGGCTGCGCTCGGTGGGCCAGGCGTCTTTTTTTGGTGACGCGCCAAGCCACCCGATGCGCGGTGACACTCTGGAGACTCGCGGGGTTCGAAAGCCCACGGCGGTACCCAGCCCTACCAGTCGGCCCACCATGCCCTGTTCGGATCAGCCTCCCAATGAGCCCCTGACCCTTTGTCAGAACTGGAAGTCGCCCGTCCCAAGCACAGTGGTGCGACCGAGGAGTTGGATCGACATCTCCCACTGTGCATCGGCGTCGAGGTTCAGGAGGAGATCGACCCCCGCCGCGTTCACCACTTGCCGGATCTCCCCGACCAGGAAAGACCCGCCATTGTCGAGCCGGAACGCCTGCCGCCCCGCCGTCGCCGCATTGGCATCGATCGCGGACAGCACGATGCGATCTGCGGTGCGCGTGAACGACTGGATGCTGTCGCGCGTGGATGCGTCAGGGCCGCTGTCCGCGGCCGAGAGGAAGACGAAGCTGTCGAAACCGAGCCCCCCGACCATGATGTCGCGCCCCTCCCCTCCCGCGAGCCGGTCATCGCCCGCCCCCCCGTTCAAGGCATCCGCGCCCATGCCGCCGAGGAGCACGTCGTTCCCGTCGCCCCCGTTAAGGACATCCGCTCCCGCATTGCCGAGGAGTTGATCGTGCCCCTCTCGCCCGAACAGGCGATTGCCCTCGGTGTTGCCGGTGATCTGATTGTCGCGCTCGTTTCCGGTCCCGCTCAGCACCCTGGGCAGCAGCACCAGCCCTTCAAGATTGGTGCCAAGCGTCAGGTTGACGCCGCTGCGCACGGTGTCGAAGCCTGAGGCCAGCCCTTCGATGACTTGGTCGCCCTGCGAGTCCACGACATAGATGTCATTCCCGCTACCGCCGATAAGTCGGTCGTTCCCCCCACGACCATCGAGGGTGTCGTCCCCTCGGAGTCCAAGGAGCAGATCGCTGGCCGCAGTGCCGACGAGGCTGTCGGACAGGCCGCCCATTTCGAACATGCTCAACCCGTTGTCGAGGAAGCCGCCTGCCAGCAGGAGGGGCATGCTATACACCGTGCTGAAGGTGCCATTAAGGGTCGCGCCAAGGGCGAGGTCGCCGGTGTCGAAGATCGTGGCCACCTCGGCAAGGACGCCATCGGCCCCGAGGTGGAAGAGGCTGATCGCGTTGTCGTTCTGGGCAAAGGTGGCGACGAAGCTTTCGCCCTCGAGCATGAGGGTCGCGACCCCCTGCACCCCGTCGAGTCCGAGCGTGCCGCTATCCGACAGGTTGAAGACGTTGGTCAGCCCTCCCCCCCCGCCGATGCGGAAAACGCTGAGGCCGTCGTCGAGGTAGCTGGTGGAAATCAGGAACGTCGTGTTTCCCGTGGTGGCCGTGGCCAGCCCGAAGCTTCCGGACACGTGCAGCCGAGGGTCGTCCGCATTGTCGAGGGAGCCGAGAAGCTCGATCCGCCCATTGGCGCTGATCTCGAACGTGCTGATGCCAGCATCATGCAGGCCCGAGGCGAAGAGGAAACTCCGCGTCCCGACCTGAGCACCGGTCAGGGCCCAGGCTCCGAGGAGACGGGCCTCTGCGGTGTCAAAAATGGTTCCGACATGGTCGAGCACGCCGCCTGTGCCGACCTGGAACAGGCTGATCCCGTGGTCCGACGCACCTGTCGTGGCCACGAAGCTGCGGCCCCCAACCGACACCGTCGTCACATCTGCGGGGGAGAAGAGCGTCAAGCCGGCGGAGTCGGAGATGTCCTGGAGCGGTACGAGAATGCCATCTGATCTGACCCGGAACACGCTCAGCCCGTTGTCGATGCCGCCGACCCCGTAAAGGTAGGTGGCGCCGTCCACTGTGACCGAGGAAAGCTTCATCACGCCGTCGAGCTTTCTCTGGCCATCGTCGATCAGGGTTCCGAGCGGGGACATGGTCCCGTCGGGGAGGATCTCGAAGCAGGCGATGGAGTCGCTGTTGAAGCCGGAGGCGTAGAGAAAGGTCCGTGCCCCGACCGTCACCGCCTCAACGTCATAGACGCCATCCAGGTTCAAGGCGGCCGGTCCGGTCACGGTCTGGCGGATGGCGGGCATTCCGATCACGACGGCCATGCAACATTCCCTCATTCAGGACGCGGGGCCGGCTGGCCGATCCCCACGGGGCAAACTCGACGATGCCCCTGTTCTGAGGGTTATTGCTGAAGATCGAGTTACCGCCGGGTCCGCTCTGTAAAATGCCAAATGCTTCGATCGTCGGCAGTTGCGCCGCCAGCGGATCCCTGAATGGGCCCTGCCCCGGTCACATCGAACAGTCGCGCCGGGCGGCCGAAGCCGCGAAGTTGTCACCGCAATGAAAAAGGGCGCCCGAAGGCGCCCTTTCCCATGTCCTGGATCGGAGAGCGATCAGAAGTCGCCCATGCCGCCCATGCCGCCGCCCATGCCACCGGCACCGGCACCCGCCTTGTCGTCCTTGGGACGGTCGGCGACCATGGCTTCGGTGGTGATGAGCAGGCCGGCCACGGAGGCGGCATCCTCGAGAGCGGTGCGAACGACCTTGGCCGGGTCGATCACGCCGAAGGCGAACATGTCGCCGTACTCTTCGGTCTGAGCGTTGAAGCCGAAGGCCTTGTCGTCAGACTCACGCACCTTGCCGGCCACCACGGCACCATCGACGCCGGCGTTTTCGGCGATCTGGCGCATCGGAGCTTCGAGAGCCCGGCGGACGATGGCGATACCCGCGTCCTGGTCCGAGTTCACGCCCTTGAGGTCGCGGAGGGTCTTGGCGGCCTGCACGAGGGCCACGCCGCCGCCGACCACGATGCCTTCCTGGACGGCCGCACGGGTCGCGTTGAGCGCGTCATCGACGCGGTCCTTGCGCTCCTTGACCTCGATCTCGGTCATGCCGCCCACGCGGATGACGGCGACGCCACCGGCGAGCTTCGCGACACGCTCCTGCAGCTTCTCCTTGTCGTAGTCCGAGGAGGTTTCCTCGATCTGCGCGCGGATCTGGCTGACGCGGGCTTCGATCTCGGCCTTGTCGCCCGAGCCGTCGATGACGGTGGTGTCGTCCTTCTTGATCAGGACCTTCTTGGCGCGGCCGAGCATGTCGATGCCGACATTCTCCAGCTTCATGCCGAGGTCCTCGGAGATCACCTGGCCGCCGGTCAGGATCGCGATGTCCTGCAGCATGGCCTTGCGGCGGTCGCCGAAGCCGGGGGCCTTGACGGCCGCGACCTTGAGGCCGCCGCGGAGCTTGTTGACCACGAGCGTGGCCAGGGCCTCGCCTTCCACGTCCTCGGCGATGATGAGGAGCGGACGCTGCGACTGGATCACCGCCTCGAGCAGCGGGACCATCGGCTGGAGCGACGACAGCTTCTTCTCGTGCAGGAGGATGAGGACATCCTCGAGCTCGGCGGTCATCTTGTCGGCGTTGGTCACGAAGTAGGGGCTCAGGTAGCCGCGGTCGAACTGCATGCCCTCGACAACTTCGACTTCCGTCTCGAGACCCTTGTTCTCTTCGACGGTGATGACGCCTTCGTTGCCCACGCGCTGCATCGCGTCGGCGATGAAGCGGCCGATCTGAGCCTCGCCGTTGGCGGAGATGGTGCCGACCTGGGCGACCTCGTCGGTGTCCTTGACGGGACGCGAGGCGGACTTGATCTCACCGATGACCTTCTGGACGGCGAGGTCGATGCCGCGCTTGAGGTCCATCGGGTTCATGCCGGCGGCAACCGACTTCAGACCTTCGATGATGATGGCCTGGGCGAGAACGGTGGCGGTGGTGGTGCCGTCGCCGGCCTCATCGTTGGTGCGCGAAGCGACTTCGCGGACCATCTGGGCGCCCATGTTCTCGAACTTGTCCTCGAGCTCGATCTCCTTGGCGACGGTGACGCCGTCCTTGGTGATCCGGGGCGCGCCGAACGACTTGTCGATGACGACGTTGCGGCCCTTCGGGCCCAGCGTCACCTTGACGGCGTTGGCGAGCACGTTGACGCCGCGCAGCATGCGGTTACGGGCATCGGTGTCGAACTTGACGTCCTTGGCAGCCATTGTTGCTGTCTCCTAGGTGTCAGAAAAATTGGGGGTGGATCAGGCGGCCTGCGCCGCGGCAGCGGACGCGTCGATGATGCCGAGGATGTCCGATTCCTTCATGATGAGGTATTCGGTGCCATCCAGGGTAACTTCGGTGCCGGACCACTTTCCGAAGAGGATGCGGTCGCCAGCCTTGACGACGGGGGCGATCAGCTCGCCCGAGTCCTTGCGGGCGCCATCGCCCACGGCGATGATTTCACCCTCGGCCGGCTTTTCCTTGGCGTTGTCGGGGATGATGAGCCCCCCCTTGGTCTTCTCTTCGCCTTGGATGCGGCGCACCAGCACCCGGTCGTGAAGCGGCTTGAACGAGGCCATGTGAAGCTCCCAGCGTTCTGTCGTGGATCTGTTCTCAGTCGTTTTGTCACTCACCCACGGGGAGTGACAACAGCGCCGAGATAGGAAACAGCCGTCCGTCTGTCAACAGGCGCGTGAGGTCAAAACGGAACCGGCCGCCCGAAGGCGGCCGGTCCTTGCCTAGCTGGGAGAGGCGTCAGGTGCGGCTGGTGGAGGAGGAGCCGGACATGGTCCCGCTCCCCTGCCCCGACGATCCGCCGCTGGACAGCGAGCCGCCAGAGGTGCCGCCCGAGGACGACGAAGAGCTCCCGCCCAGCGAAGAGCCCGCCGAGGCCGACCCGCCCATCGCGGAGCCCGAGGAGCCCGACGAGGAGCCCGTCTGGCCCGAGGAGGAAGAGCCGAGGCCCGTCTGGCCCGAGGAGCTACCCATCAGGCCGTAGCTGCTGCCCGAGGATTCCTGCACGCGGATGTTGTTCTGGACATGCTTCACGCCCGAGACCGCTTCCACGATGTCCTCGGCGCGGCGCTTGTCCGACCGCGAGTTGACGGTGCCCGACAGGGTGACTTCCCCGCCTTGAACCTTCACCTCGATCTCGGACGCGTCGAGGGAGTGGTCGTGATAGAGGTGCTCGTTCACGTCCTCCTCGACGCGGGTGTCGGAGCGGCTGTAGCCCTTGGGCCCGCGACCGCGATGAGACCCCATGCCCTGGCCCTGCGCCTGATCGCCGAAGCCCAGCGCGCTCGCCGCGGCGCCGATCAGGCCGCCCATGAAGCCGCCGCCCTGCTGGCCGGACTGGCCACCGGACTGGCCGCTATACTGCGACTGCTGACCGTAGCCCTGGCCATAGCCGCCGCCGTAGGACGAGGAGCCCGAGCCATAGCCGCCCGAGCCGCCGTACTGGCCGCCCTGCTGGCCGTAGCCGCCGCCCGACTGGTCGTGCTGCCCGAAGCCGCCGTGGCCATAACCGCCCGAGGAGCCGAAGCCGGACTGCCCGTAGCCGCCCGAACCGCCAAAGCCCGAGCCGCCATAGCTCGACCCGCCGCCGAAGCTCTGGCCCGCGCCGCCGAGGCCGCCGGTGCCTTGGCCGTAGGACGTGCCCTGACCATAGGACGAACCCTGGCTGTGCTGGCCACCGTAGCCCGAGCCGCTGCCGTAGCCCAGCCCGCCGCCGTAGTTCGAGGAGCCGCCCGAGGACCCGTAGCCCCCCTGGCCGCCGAAGGAGGAGCCTTGGTTATGCTGACCCGAGCCGCCCTGCCCGGAGCCGCCTTGGCCGTAGCCATAGCCGCCCATGCCGAAGCCACCCTGGTTGCCGGTGCCGCCATAGCCGCCCTGGCTGCCGCCGAAGCTGCCCGAGCCCATGTCGCCATAGCTCTGGTGACCGCCCTGACCGCCCTGGCCGTAGCCCTGCTGGCCATAGTCGCCGCCGCCTTGGCTGCCCGCGAAGCCCGACCCCAGGCCGCTGCCCGAGCCGTAGCCGCCGGTGCTGCCCATGCCGCCCATGCCCTGGCTCATGTGGCCCTGGCTGCCGCTATGGGTTCCGCCGTAGCTTCCGCCGGTGCCGCCATAGGTGCCGCCCATGCTGGAGCCGCCCTGCTGGCCGCCCTGGGCGCTGCCCGACTGGTGCTGCTGACCGCCGGTCAGAGAGCCGGGGCCGCCGCCGTAACCGGTCCGGCTGTCATAATCGCCGCGCTGGCCGAAGCTCCCGCTCGACTGCCCGCGACCGAAACGATCGTCATCGTGGTTTCCTTGGTGGGCCATCTTGTCCTCCTGACGTGATTGCCACGAACGCCCAAGGCCGCCGATCCTCCCGGATGGCCAGGGGCGTACTGAAGGCGTAACCCTCTCCCCGGCGGCTCGTTCCCGATTGGGTGGGGGGTCCGCAGCCTTGGGCGGAGTTGCGCCAGCCCCACATCCACAAGGTCCGCGCAGAAAACCGCCGTTCACGAATCTTCACGCTAGCGCGAGCGGCGTGCCCGTGCTAGCTGGTCCCTTGTGGTGGCGACGGACCCGCCACTGACGATGGAGGCTGCACATGCCAATGGAGATTTTTTCCGCCGCCCTCTGAGGCGCCCGCAGCAGCCCCCGGCCGCGCTCCCCGTGGCCCGTTTCGTCCGATCCCCGCCCGAGCCATCAAATCCCCTTGCTGGGCAGGGACACTGTTTCCGACAGGTCCGTCATCATGCTCTTGCCGTTCACGACGGTCGATCACCGCATCGGCCCTTCCCTTCCCCTAGAGGAACGCCGCACCCTGCGCCGCTCCGCGCCGGAGCGTTTGCGCTTCGAACCTCCGGGCTTCGCGGTCCTGCCGCCAGCCACGGCCGACGCACCGTCGCTGGCCAAGCCTTCGCGGCTGCGTCTGGCGCTGGGCCGCGCGCTGATCGCATGGGGCCAACGCTTGGCCGAGCCCTCGACAGCCCGCTGACGGTGGGTTGCGGGGGATGCAAGGGGGGGGCTAGGCTTCGGCCCAGCCCCCTTTCCGCAGGTTGCCCATGCTCGCATCGATCCTCCGCACCGCCGCGACTTTCGGCCTGATCGGGGGTGCCGCCTCCGCTGGCTGCGACGGGCCGAGCCTGATCGACCGCCTGTCCCCCGACCAGCTTGCCCGGCTTCAGGCCGCGGCGGAGGCCACGCCCTACGGCGAGGGGATCCTGTGGTCCGCGACCAAGGGCGAGGCGCGCGTCCTCCTTGCCGGCACGATGCATCTTTGGGACGACCGGCACCTCGCGACGCTCGACCTCCTCCGACCCGCGATCGAGGGGGCCGACCTTGTGCTGC
The DNA here is from genome assembly GCA_902805995.1 of uncultured Rubellimicrobium sp. GTDB lineage: Bacteria > Pseudomonadota > Alphaproteobacteria > Rhodobacterales > Rhodobacteraceae > Rubellimicrobium. Next base: position 4,821 of record CADCUU010000314.1, on the reverse strand, counting down.
TGGAGGCGACGCCGGTCGAGCGGCTTGCGATGTCCGAGGCCTTCGTCACCGAGCCGTCGCGGGTCTTTGTCACGGAAGGGCCTACGTTGCCGGAACTGCTGGGGCCGCAGGATTGGGCCAAGGTGTCCCAGGCGCTGACCGAACGCGGGATGCCGCCCTTCATGGCGGCGCGCTTTCAGCCCTGGTTCCTGCTCGTCAGCCTGTCGCTTCCCCCCTGCGCGATGGAGGACCTGACCGCCGGTCGCGAAGGACTCGACATGCTCGTAACCGACGAGGCTGAGGTGCTGGGCACCCCCATGGCCGCGCTTGAGCCCTGGGACACGGTCTTCCGGCTCTTCGAGAACGAGGACCAGAGGGAGATGGTCGAGGCGCTCCGCACTGCGTTCGACCAGCCCGAGCTGGCCGAGGAAGGGATCGTCGCCACTGTTGAGGCCTATTTCGATGGCGAGATCGCCGAGTTCTGGGAGTTGAGCCGCATCTCGACGGAGTTCCTCCCCGAGGCGGCGGCGCTCCAGGGCGTGACCGATTTCGAGATGATGGAGGAGGAGATCCTAGAGGGCCGCAATCGCGCCTGGATCCCGGTGATCGAGGAGGCGGCGGAGGCGAACCCTCGCATCCTGCTCGCCGCCGGCGCGGCCCACCTGCCGGGGAAAGTCGGGCTCCTCAGCCTTCTGGCGGAGCGGGGCTGGACCATAGCGAGGCTCGACGCGGACAACTGCTGCGCGGCGGTCTGGGATGCGCCGTGACAAGGTCCCTGGCCGCCGCTAGAAGGCGCGCGACACTCTGAACGGGATCCGCTCCATGACCACCCTCGTCTTCGGCCACAAGTCGCCCGACACCGACTCGACCTGCTCGCCCCTCATCTGGGCCTGGTTCCTCGCGCATCACGAGCCCGGCGCGGCCGAGGCGCGGCTTCTGGGGACGCCGAACACCGAGGCGCAGTTCGTGCTCAAGCGCTGGGGCGTGGACCTGCCGCAGATCATCGAGGACGTGGAGGAAGGCCAGGACGTGGTGATCGTGGACACCAACAACCCGGCCGAGCTGCCCCCCTCGATCAACAAGGCGAACATCCTATCCATCATCGACCACCACAAGCTGGTGGGCGGGATCGAAACGAAGCTCCCCATCGAGATTACCATCCGTCCCGTCGCCTGCACCGCCACGCTGATGTGGCAGCTCATGGGCGGTCATGGTGGCCACGCGCCCGACCAGATCAAGGGCCTCGCCCTGTCGGCGATCCTGTCGGACACGCTGGAGTTCCGTTCGCCCACTACGACCCGGATCGACCGGCAGATCGCCGAGCATCTGGCCCAGGACCTCGGCATCGACATCCCCTCCTACGCGGCGGAGATGTTCGAAGCGAAGTCTGACGTGTCCCACCTGAGCGAGGCGGAGTTGCTGCGGCTCGACTCGAAGGAGTATACGGTCGACAACGTCGATTTCCGGATCTCGGTGCTCGAGACCGTCTCCCCTCAGGCGATCCTGAAGCGCAAGGAGGCCCTCATGGCCGCCATGCCGAAAGTCGCGGCCGAGGACGGCGCCCAGCAGGTCCTGCTCTTCGTGATCGACATCCTCAATGAGGAGGCGCATCTCCTCGTCCCGGACCAGCTCACCAAGAACGTCGCCGAGAAATCCTTCGGCGCGACCGTGACCGGCGACACGGTGATCCTGCCGGGCATCATGTCGCGCAAGAAGCAGATCATCCCCTCGCTCAAGGTCGCCTGAGAGTGACCCAGGTCGTCTCTGCGTTCTCCGAGATCTCGGACCATTACGAGGCGGCCTTCGTCGACCTCTGGGGCTGCATGCACAACGGCCTGACCGCCTTTCCCGAGGCGGTCGCGGCCATGCAGGCGTTTCGCGCGAATGGCGGGCGCGTGGTCTTCGTGACCAACGCCCCCCGCCCCCGCGCCTCCGTCGCGGCCCAGATCGAAGGGCTGGGCATCCCGACCGACGCCTGGGACGCCATCGCCACCTCGGGCGACGCCGCGCGCGTGGCACTTTTCCAGGGCGCGGTGGGGTCACGCATCTGGTTCATGGGAGAGCCGCGCGATCGCGTCTTTCTGGAGCCGCCGCGCATTGTCGAATCCCCCCTCCCCATCGAGGAGGTTCCCTTGGGCGATGCCGAGGGGATCGTGTGCTGCGGCCCCTTCGACCCCATGGCCGACCCCGAGTTGAACCGGCCCGAGCTTCTCCTCGCCAAGCAGCGGGGCCTCAAGCTCCTCTGCGCCAACCCCGACATCATCGTGGACCGGGGCGAGAGCCGGGAATGGTGCGCGGGCGCCGTGGCCAAGCTCTACGAGGAAATGGGGGGCACCTCGCTCTACTTCGGCAAGCCGCATCCCCCGATCTACGACCTCGCGCGCCGCAGGCTCGCCGCGCTGGGTAACCTGCCGCCGGACGACCGGATCATCTGCATCGGCGACGGCTGGGGCACGGACATCCAGGGCGCGCTGGGCGAAGGGCTCGACTGCCTTGCCGTCACGGGGGGCCTTGCGGCACGGGAGACGGGAACCGCGCCCGGCGGCCAACCCGATACCGCGCTGCTCGACGCCTTCACCCAGGAACAGGGCATGACGCCACAATACGCGATCGGCTTCCTGCGCTGATCCCGGGGAGGGCGGCATGCCATCCCCACCCGCCCCTCGCGGTCCTCCTTACGGCACGATGACTCGCTGCCGGAGCAAGCGCCCGAGGAAACGTCGCCACGACAACCGAGGGCACGAGGGCGTGGGTTGCGCCTTCCGGGCCCGGGGTCTAACGAGCCGGCCATGCGCATCCTTCGCGATCCCTCCGCCATCCCGAGCGAGGCCCGGGGCGCCTCCGCCGCCATCGGCAACTTCGATGGCGTGCATCGGGGCCATCAGGCGGTGATCGGCCTTGCCCGGCGGCCGGGCATGGCCCTGGGCGTCCTCACCTTCGAGCCGCATCCCCGCGAATGGTTCGTCCCCGACGCGCCGCCCTTCCGTCTGATGAATGCGGGGGCCAAGGCGCACCGGCTCCAGATGCTGGGCGTGGATACGCTGTTCGAGCTGCCCTTTGACGCCGCACTGGTGGCCCTGACACCCGAGGAGTTCGTCGGCCGAGTCCTGGCCCGCGACCTGGGCCTGTCCCACGCCGTCGTGGGCGCCGACTTCCGCTTTGGCAAGGACCGCGCCGGGACCGCTGAAACGCTCGTCACCCTGGGGAGGGAGGCGGGGATCGAGGTCACCGTTGCCCCCATGGTCACGGGGCCCGAGGGGGAGGTGTCCTCCACCGCGATCCGCCAGGCCCTGACCGAAGGGCGGCCTCGTGACGCCGCCCGCATGCTCGGCCACCGGCACCGGATCGAGGGGCCGGTCCTTCACGGAGAGAAGCGTGGGCGCACTCTGGGCTACCCCACCGCGAACCAGTCCATCGCGGGCCTGCACCCGCCGCGCTTCGGGGTTTATGCCGTGCAGGCCGACGTGCTCGACGGCCGCCATACGGGCCGCTACCACGGCGCGGCCTCCCTCGGCATCCGCCCCATGTTCGGGGAGAACGTCCCCAACTGCGAGACCTTCCTCTTCGACTTCGCGGGCGACCTTTACGGCTCCACCCTGTCCGTCGCGCTGGTGGAGTTCCTGCGGCCCGAGTTGGTCTTTGACGGCCTGCCCGCGCTAATCGAGCAGATGGACGCCGACTGCGCCCGCGCGAGGGAGATCCTGGCCCATGCCTGACGAGTTCCGCCCGAAGTTCTGGGACCTTCCGCTGAAGGAGCTGACCCGCCCCGAATGGGAGGCGCTCTGCGATGGCTGCGGAAAATGCTGCCTCAACAAGCTCGAGGACGAGGATACGGGCGAAGTCGAGCTGACCAGCGTCGCCTGTCGCCTGCTGGACGGTACTACATGCCAGTGCAGCAAATACCCGACCCGGCACGACTATGTGCCCGAATGCATCGTCCTGACGCCCAAGACGATCCGCAAGAACCTCTACTGGCTGCCGCAGACCTGCGCCTACCGGCTGCGCCACCAGAACCAGCCCCTGCCCGACTGGCACCCCCTCCGCACCGGCGACCCGGACTCCGTCCACCGGGCCGGCGTCTCGGTCCAGGGCCTCACCGTATCCGAGGCCGAGATCGGCGACGACGAGTGGGAGGATCATATCATCGAGGAGCCCGGCACGTGAACTTTGCCTCGGACAATGCGGGCCCCGTCCACCCGCGCGTGATCAGCGCCATCATCGACGCGAATGAGGGCCACGCCATGGCCTACGGCGCCGACCGCTGGACGGAAGGTGCCGTGGCCCGCATCCGCGACCTGTTCGAGGCACCCGAGGCGTCCGTCCACCTCGTCGCGACGGGAACCGCCGCCAACTCTCTCGCCCTCGCCGCGCTGGCCAAGCCCTGGGATGCCATCTTCTGCACCGAGATGGCCCATATCCACGAGGACGAGTGCAACGCGCCCGAGTTCTTCTCGGGCGGCGCCAAGCTCATGGCACTCCCCGCGCCTCAGGCGAAGATGGAGCCTGAGACGCTGCGAAAGGCTATGGCATCGCTCGGCAGCGTCCACGGCCCGCAGCGCGGCCCCGTCTCCCTCACCACCGTGACCGAAAAGGGCACCGTCTACTCGCTGGAGGAAATTCGGGCGCTCACCTACGTGGCGCGCGACTTCGGCTCCCCCGTCCACCTCGACGGCGCACGTTTCGCCAATGCCGTGGCCCATCTCGGCTGCTCCCCCGCCGACATGACATGGCGCGCGGGCGTGGACGCAGTGAGCTTTGGCGGCACCAAGAACGGCCTCATGGGCGTGGAGGCCGTGGTCTTCTTCGACCCTGCCAAATCCTGGGAACTGGAACTGCGGAGGA
>CADCUU010000313.1 GCA_902805995.1 uncultured Rubellimicrobium sp. | reverse complement strand
ATCTCCATGGCGCGGCCCGAGGCGTCATTATGCACGGCCACGAGGCAGGGCACGCCGCCGCCCTTGACGTATTCGCCGCGGACGGTGTGCCCGGGGCCCTTGGGCGCCATCATGATGACATCCACGCCCTTCTTCGGCTCGATCAGGCCGAAGTGGATGTTGAGGCCATGGGCGAACGCGATCGCCGCGCCCTCGCGCAGGTGATCGTGCACGTAGCGCTTGTAGGTGTCGGCCTGAAGCTCATCGGGCATGGTGAACATGATGAGGTCGGCCCAGGCCGCGGCCTCGCTGATCCCCATGACCTTGAGGCCTTCGCCCTCGGCCTTCTTGGCCGAAGGGGAGCCCTCGCGCAGCGCCACCACGACGTTCTTCGCGCCCGAATCGCGCAGGTTCAGCGCATGGGCGTGCCCCTGGGAGCCGTAGCCCAGGATCGCGACCTTCATGTCCTTGATCAGGTTCACGTCGCAGTCGCGGTCGTAATAGACGCGCATGATGTTGGTCCCCTCGTCCAGCCAGTTCCGGGCGCTCCTAGCGCAGCGGCGGGGCGGGGGCAATCGGATCAGGCTGCCCTAGCGCAACCCGAGTCCCAGACGCATCAGCGCGTGCCGCACGGGGGCCACGTCGTGCATGGCCCGCAGCCCCAGCGCCCGCAGCGGCCCGAGCCCGCCGATGGAGGCGCGGTTCAGCACGTCGATGCCCAGCGCGCGCAGCCGGATGTCGGGCTCCCGCGCACGCGCATAGGCCAGGAGCCAGGATTCATTCCCGATCTCCTCGCGCCGCGCGCTGGCGAGGTCGATCAGCGCCTGGAGGTCCCGCAGCGACATGTTCAATCCCTGCGCCCCGATGGGCGGGACCACATGCGCGGCCTCCGCCATCAGCGCCGTGCGACGCGCGGTGATCCGGTCCGCCACTTGCGTGACGATGGGCCAGGCCTGCCGCCCGCCCACAGGGGTCAGGGGCCCCATCACCTCGGCGGACCTGGCGTTGACGGCTTGGGCGAACTCCTCCTCCGGCAGGGCGCGCAGGCGCACCGCCTCGGCCCCATCGGTCATCCACACCACGGCCGAGCACGGACGCCCTTCGTTCTCGGGCAGAGGCACCAGGGTGAACGGCCCGCCCTTCGCATGAACTTCGGTGGAGACGCCGTCATGCGGCGCCTCGTGCGTCACGGCAAAGACCAGCGCCTTCTGCCCGTAGCGCGTGACCCGCGCCTCGATCCCGCAGACGCGGCGCACCGCCGAATCGCGCCCGTCGGCCCCCACCAGAAGCCGCGCCGAAACTTGCCGCCCGTCCGAGAGCCGAACCACCACATCGTCCATCTGTGCGAGGCGTCCCACGAAGCCCACGCCGCGCAGCAGGGTGACCTGCGGCATCTCCGCCAGCCGCTCGGCAAAGGCGCGCTTGATGACGCGGTTCGGGATGTTCCATCCAAAGGGCGCATCGCCCAGGTCGCCCGCGTCGAAGTCGCGCTTCACGTGCGTCCCCGCCGCATCCACGATCCGCATGACCCGCAGAGGCGTGGCCTGGGGCAGGAGCCTGTCCCAGAGCCCCGCCTGTTCGAGGAGCGCGCGGCCCGGCTGCAGGATCGCCGTTGTTCGAAGGTCTGCGTCAGGCCCGTCCGGCGCATCCAGAGGGGCGGGGTCCACGCAGCTCACCGAAAGGCCCAGGGTGCCAAAGGCGGCGGCGGCCGCAAGTCCCGCCGTCCCGCCCCCGGCGATCAGGATATCCGTGCTGTCCATGCGCCCCAGATAGGCCGACCCGGGCCCGCGGGGAAGGGGTCAGACGAGCCGTGCCAGGAAGGCCGACAGGTCCGAGGTGTGGTGATGCACATGCGCGTGCTCCCCTTCCTCGTCACCCACCAGAACGGTGCGCATCCCCATCAGGTGCGGCACGGCGAGGTTGCGGGGGTCGTCCTCGAACATGGCACCTTCCACGGGCGACAGGCCGTCGAGCGCGAAGACCGCCTCGAAGGCCGCCTGCTCGGGCTTGGGAAGGTAGCCCGCATGTTCCACGCCATAGACCGCGTCAAAGCAGCCGCTGAGCCCCCGCGCCGCCAGCACGCGCGCGGCATAGGGACCGTCGCCGTTGGTGAAGACGATCTTGCGCCCCGGAAGGCCGCGGATCCGATCCGCCAGGACGGGGTCGGGCTCCAGCCGCGAGAAGTCGAGGTCGTGAACCTCACTAAGATACTGGGTCGGATCGACCTTGTGCTCGGCCATGAGGCCCGCGAGGGTGGTGCCATAGCGCAGCCAGTAGGTGTCGCGGAGGCGGTCGGCCTCGCCCTCGCTGATGCCGAGGGTTCGGGACACGAAGGCCGTGATGCGGGGCTGCATCTGCGCGAACAGGCGCGCGGATGGGGGGTAAAGCGTGTTGTCCAGATCAAAGACCCAGGCACGCACATGAGCGAAGGATGCTGCGACCATCGCGCAGACTTAGTCAGCCGCAGATGCCGTCGCAACGGCGCCCGCTTGAACCTGCGGCCCTTGCGCGTAACATCGCGCATGACCATGACAGATCCCAGATCCCAGCGCGACGCCTATGGCCTGATCCTCGAGGCGATTGATTCCGGCCTCTACAAGCCGGGCGACCGACTGGTGGAATCGGAGCTCGCCGACCGGTTCGGCGTGTCGCGCACTCCGATCCGGGAGGCGCTCCAGCGGATGGAGACGCAATCCCTCCTCACCCGTGACGGGCGGTCGCTGATCGTGGCGTCCCTCGACCACAATCAACTCGCGGAACTCTACGTCGTGCGGGGGGAACTTGAGGGGCTGGCGGCGCGCCTCGCCGCCAAGCACGCGACGCCCGAGGAGGTGCGCGTGCTGCGCGACATGCTGGAGGCGGATCGTGCGCTGGTCAGCGACCCGCAGGCGCTGTCGCGCGCGAACCGGCGGTTCCATAGGCAGATCCACCTCGCCTCGCACAACCGGTTCCTGATCCAGCAGCTCGACCTCGTCCACCGGTCCATGGCGCTGCTCGCATCCACCTCCCTTTCGGCGGAGGGGCGGTCGCGCGGCACGCTGGAGGAGCACGAGGCCATCGTCCGGGCCATCGAGGCGGGGGACGGAGAGGCCGCCGATGCCGCGCTGCGCGAGCATATCAGCCGCGCCTTCATGACCCGGCTGCGGCTCGATTCGGCAAAGGTGCAGGCGGCGGAGTGACAGGCCCCGATGGTACATGGATCCCATGCGCCGTCTTTTCCCAGCGGAACGGGTCGCGCGCGACGTCCCAGAGCGCCCGGTAAAGGGCGAGGGTGGCCAGGGGGAAGTAGAAGATCAGCGTCGGGGCCCAGATAGCGAGGCGAGCCTTTCCCGACCGGCGGGCGCCTATCCAGGCAAAGGCGATGTCCAGCACCTGCGCCGCGAGGAACAGGATCGACAGGCTGACAAGCACGGACCCGGGCATCATCGTCACGAGCGGATGGGGCACCCCGAAGGGAATGAGCCAGAAGCTCCAGAGCACCGGGGCCATGGCGAACTGGAGGAGCGTGCCCAGGAACATGACCTGGACGCCCCAGAAGGCCCGGGGGCCAAGGTCACGCCAGAA
>CADCUU010000312.1 GCA_902805995.1 uncultured Rubellimicrobium sp. | reverse complement strand
TTGCGGCAGGCCAAGCGGCGGGTCGCGCTGTTGTCCGCCGTGATGGACCTGTCCGGCGCCTGGCCGCTGGAGACGGTCACGGGCAGCCTCACGCGGCTCGCCGACCTTGCCGTGGACCGTGCAATCCGGGCGCTGGTGGCCGAGGCCGTCGGCCGGGGGCGGCTTCCGGGGCTAACTCCGCAGGACGTCGGTACCGCGGGCGGCATGGTTGCCCTCGCCATGGGCAAGATGGGGGCGGGCGAGCTCAACTATTCCAGCGACATCGACCTTATCTGCCTGTTCGACGAAACCCGCGTCTCGCGCGAGGATTTCCCGGCGGTCCGCACGGGTTTCGTCAAGGTCGCGCGGGCGATGACCGCCATGCTCCAGGACCGGACGGACGGCTACGTCTTCCGTGTGGACCTGCGCCTGCGGCCCGATGCCGCCGTGACCCCTGTCTGCATGGCGATGGCGGGGGCCGAGGCCTACTACGAAAGCCTGGGCCGGACCTGGGAGCGCGCGGCCTACATCAAGGCGCGGCCCTGCGGCGGGGACATCGCGGCGGGGGACCGCTTCCTCGACACGCTCCGCCCCTTCGTCTGGCGCAAGCACCTCGACTTCGCGGCGATCCAGGACGCCCACGACATGCGGCTGCGCATCCGGGACCACAAAGGCCTGGGCGGGCCCTTCAGCCTGGAGGGTCACGACCTCAAGCTCGGGCGCGGTGGCATCCGGGAGATCGAGTTCTTCGTCCAGACTCGTCAACTCATCGCTGGGGGCCGCGACCCCTCGCTGCGGGTGCGCGGGACACTGGATGGCTTGGGGAGGCTGCGCCAAGCGGGCTGGGTGCCGGACGCCACCGCCGCGACCCTGACCGACCATTACCGCCGCCTGCGGGAGGTGGAGCATCGCGTCCAGATGATTGCGGACCAGCAGACCCATGCCTTGCCCGCCAGTCCCGAAGGGTGGGATCGGCTCGCCGCACTGATGGGCGAGAACTTGGCCCAGCTTCGCCGCGACCTGACCGACCGCGTGCACGAGGTGCACGAGCTGACCGAGGGCTTCTTCGCCCCCGGACAGGCCCCGCGCCCCTCCGACGACGGCTTCGGGGCCGAGATCACGGGGCGCTGGCTGTCCTACCCCGCGCTCCGCTCCCCTCGAGCGGTGGAGATCTTCAACCGCTTGCGCCCCGAGATCCTCCGGCGCCTGCGCGAGGCCGCCCGGCCCGAGGAGGCGCTGTCGAGCTTCGACCAGTTCCTCGCCGGGCTCCCCGCCGGGGTGCAACTCTTCTCGCTGTTCGAGGCCAACCCGGACCTCCTGCGCCTGATGGTAGAGATCGCCTCCACCTCGCCCGCGCTGTCGCGCTACCTGTCGCGCAATGCGGGCGTGCTGGATGCGGTGATCGGCGGTGGCTTCTTCGCACCGTGGCCCGGCCGCGAGGGCCTGCGGCCGCTGCTGTCGGCGGCACTGGCCGAGGCACGGGACCATGAGGCAAAGCTCGACCGCGCGCGGCGCTGGCTCAAGGAATGGTGGTTCCGGGTCGGGGTGCATCACCTCCAGGGCCTGCTCGGGGCCGAGGATGCCGGGCGCCAGTACGCCGATCTGGCCGAGGTGGTGCTGGGCGAGTTGTTCCCCCTCGTCGCTTCGGAGTTCGGCCGCAAGCACGGGACGGGGCCGGGCTGGGGCGCCGTGGTGCTCGGCATGGGATCGCTTGGGGCAGGGCGGCTCACAGCCTTCTCTGACCTCGACCTGATCGTCATCTATGATGCCGGAGGGGTAGAGGCGTCGGACGGGGCCCGTCCGCTCGCCCCCCGGACCTACTTCGCACGACTCACGCAGGCACTCGTGACGGCAGTGTCGGCGCCGATGGCCGAAGGCCGGCTCTACGAGGTGGACATGCGTCTGCGCCCCTCTGGACGTCAGGGCCCTGTCGCAACCTCCTGGCCTGCTTTTCAGAGCTACCAGCGCGAGGAAGCCTGGACCTGGGAGCACCTTGCCCTGACCCGCGCGGGGGTGGTCGCCGGGGCTGGCGAAGGGGCGGCCGATCTGGCCCTCAAGGTGGAGGCGTTCCGAGGCGAGCTGCTGGCCGGACGACGGGGCGATCCGAAGGTCCTGCCGGACGTGGCCGAGATGCGCGCCCGGCTCGCCCTCGCCAAGGCGGGCGAGGGGACCTGGGACGTGAAGTCCGGCGCGGGACGTCTGCGGGACATCGAGCTTGCCGCACAAGGGCTGGCGCTGCTCGCGGGCTCGCCCGAGCGCGGCACGGCCGACCAACTGGCGGCCGGACAAGCGATGGGGCGTCTCGGCGAAAGCGCCACTGCGACGCTGACGGACGCCGCCGACCTCTACGCCCGCATTCAGGCGGCGTCGCGGCTCTTGACGGAAGGAGCGCTCGACCCCGACAAGGTAGGCGAGGGCGGCCGGCGCTTTCTCCTGCGCGAGACGGGCGAGGAATCCATCGAGAGCCTTGTTGCACGGCTGGCCGAGACGGCGGACCGCGCGGCGGCGGTCATCGACGACGTCCTGGGAGGGGCGACATGACGGAGAAGGACAGGCACGATCCCAAGGGCCTCGTGCGCGAAGCTTATGCGATTGCGGGGATCACCGAACCCGAATGCCGGTCGATCTTCCTCGACTGGGCGCTGAGCCTGCCGGACGGCGCCGACCCGCAACCTCATGTGCTGGCCCTCATCGAGCGGCACGCGATCCCCGGCCATCCCATGACCGCCGTCCTTCGCGCCGCACTATCCTCGCCAGACTCACCGCGCCGTCGTGGGGGGCGCGCCGGGCGGCTGGGGGCGCGGCCCGACCATCGCGGACCCCCTTGACCCGCTTGCCGCGACCCGCCACAGCCGCGCGATGATCCCCGAGGACCGCCTTCGCGACATCGATCAGCGCTTTGCCTTCCTGGAGGCGAAGATGCAGGAGCCCCTGTCCCCCGCCGAGATCGCCCAGGTCTCGCGCGAGTGGTCGCAGCTTCGCCCCGTGGTGGAGGCCACAAAGGCTTGGCGCGACCTCGTCCAGTCGGTCGGAGAGACGGAGTCGATGCTGTCCGATCCCGACCTCCGGCCGCTGGCGGAGGAGGAACTGCCCAGCCTGCGCGAGCGCCTCAGCGAGACGGAACGCGGCCTGCGCCTCGCCCTCCTGCCCAAGGACGCCGCCGACGCCCGTCCCGCGATGCTGGAGATCCGGCCGGGCACCGGGGGTGACGAAGCGGCTCTCTTCGCGGCGGACCTTGCGCGGATGTACCAGCGCTTTGCCGAGTCGCAGGGCTGGACCTGGGACGTGGTGGAGGAGCAGTCCACCGACCTGGGCGGCCTGAAGGAACTCGTGGCGCGGGTGGAGGGGGAGGGCGTCTTCGCGCGCCTGAAGTATGAAAGCGGTGTCCACCGTATCCAGCGCGTGCCCGCCACCGAGGCGTCGGGTCGCATCCATACGTCTGCCGCGACCGTCGCCGTGCTGCCGGAGGCGGAGGAGGTGGACGTGCAGATCAGCCCCGCGGACCTGCGCATCGACACGATGCGGTCATCCGGCGCGGGCGGGCAGCACGTGAACACCACGGACTCGGCGGTGC
>CADCUU010000311.1 GCA_902805995.1 uncultured Rubellimicrobium sp. | reverse complement strand
ACTGCACCGTCGGGATCGCGATCGCGCCCGAGATGAAGTGGAACATGTCCCGCGTCGCGTCGTCCGCGCCCGACCAGACGGCCACCGACAGCAGCATCACGTTCATCATGGCAAAGAACGCGACACCCAGCCGCATCACGAGGTCCCGCCCGATGCGGTCGCTTTCCGTCCCCGACAGCGCCACGAGGTCGAGAGGCAGGGCCTCGTAGCCCAGCCGCGCCACCTCGGGGATCAGCGCCTCGGGCGTGAGGGTCCCGTCATGGCTCACCCGAAGCCGACGCAAGCTCAGGTTCACCCGCGCGTCCCGCACGCCCGAGAGCCGCGCCATGCCCTCCTCCAGCACGGGGATGCAGGCCGCGCAGTCCGCGCCTGGCACCGCGAGCACGATCTCGTCCTCCGCCGCGGCCATTCCCTTGGCCTGTGCGGCAGGAGCAGTCAGGCAGCCGACGCAGCCCAGGGATCCGGGGGATTCGACAAGGCTCATCGTGCTCACTCCACCAGGATGTCGAGGCGCTGGCGGAAGGCCGTGCCATCCGCCGCGCGCAGATCAAGGGCGAGGTGCCACTGCCCGGGCCCCACATTCACGGGCGCGCGCCAGTCCGCGCCGTCGAAGATGAACTCCGGCACCTGATCCGCGTCCCGCACCGTCGCGCGCCCCAGAACGGCCGCGACCTCCGCATCCGCCACGGGCCGCCCGTCCAGGCTCTCCAGCGTCAGGATCAGCTCCCCCGCCTCGATCTGCGCCCCGGCGGTCCAGCGCAGCGCCTCCTGCGCCCGCCGCTCGGCGTCAAAGGTCTGGCTCGCGACATAGGAGTTCTTCACCTCCAGCCCCGGGAACGTCCGCACCGCCTGCACGGCGAGCACGATGTTCACCGCGATGATGACGACAAAGAACGACGAAAAGATCGCGAAAGCCTTGGGCCCGGTGATCGGTCCGCGGAAGATGGCGGTCATTCTTGAACACTCCCGGAAAAATGCGTGTCCGCGGATGCGCGGTCGGCGTTGTGCAGGTCGGTGATCCACAGCCGGACCTCGGTCAGCTGCGCCAACGCGGCCTCCGTCCCAGGTGCTGCGTCCAGATACAGCCGCACCTCGGCGGTCTGGTCGGCGGGCACCGTGACGGCGACCCCCTCGGTCCCCTCGACCCGCAGGTTCAGTGGGGCCTCGGCGCCAAAGCTCAGGGCAAAGTCGCGCGCCTCGTGGTGCTTGTTGCGCAGCCGCAGGTCATAGGCGTTGCGGATCGTGCCGTCCGACAGGGTGATGAAGACGGGGTTCCGCACGGGCGACACGTCAATGTCGATCTCCGGCCGGATGAACAGCGCGACCACAAGGCCCACCCCAACGGCGGACCAGAGCGAGGTGTAAAGGATCGTGCGCGGCCGCAGGACATGGCGCCACACCTGCTTGGCGGTGCCACCGGCCCGCTCCACCCGCTCATCCTCCAGCGTGAAGTAGTCGATGAGGCCTCTGGGCCGCCCGAGCTTCACCATCACCTCGTCGCAGGCGTCGATGCAGAGCCCACAGGTGATGCACTCCATCTGCTGGCCGTTGCGGATGTCGATCCCCATCGGGCAGACGTTCACGCAGGCCATGCAGTCCACGCAGTCGCCCACGGCCTTGACCTCCACGCCCGCGGCACTGGCAGGGGCCACGCCCGCACCAGCCACCTCCGGCGCGGCAAAGGCCACCGCCTCCCCGATCAGCTTCTCCTGTTGCGCGCGGAACGCCGGGGGCTGGTTCGACCGGGCGGCCTTCCCGGCCTTGCCCCGCGGCTCGCCCCGCCACTCGCGGTAGCCGATGGTCAGCGTTTCCTCGTCCACCATGGCCGACTGGATGCGCGGCCAGGGGCAGGCGTAGATGCAGATCTGCTCGCGAAAGAACCCGCCGAACAGGAAGGTCGTCGCGGTCAGCACCGCCATGGTCCCGTAGGCCACCGGATGCGCCTGCCCCGTCACGATCTCCCGCAAGAGCGTCGGCGCGTCCGCGAAATAGAACACCCAGGCCCCCCCGGTGGCGAGGCCGATCCCCAGCCAGATCACCCACTTGGTCGCCCGCAGCCGCGCCTTGTGCAGCGACCAGGGCGCGTTCCATAACCGCACCCGCGCGTTGCGGTCCCCTTCGACCCAGCGCTCCGTCAGGATGAACAGGTCCGTCCACACCGTCTGCGGGCAGGCATAGCCGCACCAGACGCGGCCTAGGGCGGAGGTGAACAGGAACAGCCCCAGCCCCGCCATGATCAGCAGACCCGCGACGAAGTAGAACTCCTGCGGCCAGATCTCGATCCAGAAGAAGAAGAACCGGCGCGACGCCATGTCCACCAGCACCGCCTGGTCCGGCAGGTCCGGCCCCCGGTCCCATCGGATCCAGGGGGTCAGGTAGTAGATCCCCAGCGTCACCGCCATGATGACCCATTTAAGCGTGCGGAACTTCCCCGACATGCGCCGCGGGAACACGGGCTCGCGCGCCGCGTAGAGGGACGGTGAGGAGGTCTGGCTCATGGGCGCTTCCCGGCGATGGTCTTGTTGTTGTCCCCCGGCATGCCCGATACGGGCCCGGGGCACCTTGACCTGGATCAAGCCCACCCCCCCAGCCGGCCCCGAAACTGCGGCAGCCCGTCGCGGCCCATGACCCAGCCCGGCCCCGACATCCCGCAGCCCCTCCCCGACGAGGTCCCCCCGCCGCCCCTCGGCGCGGCCGAGATCGGGGCCCTCGCGCATCTCTACCGGTCCGAGGTCTACCGCGGCACCGTCTGGCGCACCCGCCTCGACACCACGACGAACTGGTCCGTCGTCACCCTCGGCGTGGCCCTGTCCCTCACCTACGCCGCGCCCGAGGCCTCGGCCCTCCCGCTCCTTCTCGTCGGCATCCTGATCGCCGTGTTCCTGCTGCTGGAGGCGCGGCGCTACCGCTACTATAGCCTCTGGCGCGCCCGCACCCGAGCCATGGAGAAAGGCTTCTTCGTCCCCCTCCTGCAAACCGGCGACGCGCGGGGGCAGGGCGACTGGCGCGCGCTCCTCGCGCAGGACTACGACGACCCCGACTACCACATCGGCTTCGCCACCGCCGTCGGGCGCCGGCTGCGGAGCAACTACCTCTGGATCGTCGGCGTGCAGACCCTGGCCTATCTGGGCAAGCTCATCGTCCATCCCACGCCCGCCACCCACCCGGAGGACCTGATCGACCGCGCCGCCGTGGGCCCGCTCCCCGGCCTCGTCGTGCTCCTCTTCGTGGCGGCCTATGTCGCGACCCTGGCCACCGTGGCGGTACGCACCCTGAGCGCCGACCACCACCGCGCCCGCCTCGGGGACGAAACACCCCGGGGCTGAGCGCGCGGCTCGGGACACCCCGCCCGCCTTCAACCCTGCCTCAGGGTCAGGGATTCCCGCCTTGGGCAAAACCCCCACCTGCGGCATACCGCTCGCCATAGACACGAGGGTTATTCACATGGGCTTTTTCGATTTCCTGTCCGGGCGCCGCGCTCCCTTGCCGGGCACCCCCCGGGTCGACGCGGCCGAGCTTCGCGCCGCCCTCCTGGGCCTCAACCGCGAAACCGCG
>CADCUU010000310.1 GCA_902805995.1 uncultured Rubellimicrobium sp. | reverse complement strand
TCGTAGGCGCGGCGGGCTCGTGCATTCCCGGGGTGCGGGTCCGTGCCCACAGCCGGTGCGCCGGCAGCGAACAAGCACCTGACGTGCTGTCTCACAAACGCCGTGCCATGACCGTGGCCCAGCATATCCGCCTCGCCGATGAACTGGTCGATGCCGCGGGAGCCCGGCGGAAGATTAGCGAAGTGGTGGTTGTCCCAGGCGTGTGGGTCATAATCCTGCGCAAACGCGAAGGGCCGTCCGTCGAACTCTACGATCCACTTGACCACGCCGTCCTCGGCAAGCTCCTCCGGCCCGTCCGCGACGCCCCACCACTCGACCACGTGCGGTGCGGTGCGCCAGCGGGCCAGGAGCGCGAGGTCGCCCTCCCCGATGGGTCTGAAGTGGTAAGGCGAGGCCTTGGACGAGCCATGGTTTGTGAGGCTTGCGTCATCCATTCCGTGCTCCCTGGAAGCTGGCGGGCTGCGCAGCGCCTGCCGCTCCAAACCTGCCGTCGCGCCTTGGCATCGTCCAGCGCGGCGGCGCACCGCCATTGGGCGATCGGCACAACAGGCGGACGCGCCAGCGGGTCGGGTCGCCGCGCAGGACCAGCGTGGGCATGATCCGCGGGAGTATCAACATTGGTGCGAAGCTGACCGATTATGTCAGTCCGGTTTTACACAGACATGGCAACAAACAATTTGCGTTCAAGTGTTGGCGGACGGCTCGTTCTGCGTGGCGTGGCGATCCTCAGGACAAGAGGATCATTCTGATGCCGGGGGTCCGGTCCACGACCTCCGAGGGATCAGGTAGAGGACGCTTTCGCTGGAGCACAGACTGTAGCACATTTCCCTCTTCCGCCGCTTTGAGGTTGACACCATCTTCTTAGGTCTGCGATAATACTTTATGGATAACAATATCTTAGCTCAGAATCCTGGCGCCCCAGCCAGTGTTTTCCTGAGAAAGAGCAATGCCCTGAGGGGCGTAACAGGCTCGTAAAGGTTTATGCGGAGAGGCCGAAGCGTTTGGCCGCCGAGTGGGGGCCATTCGGGGGTGGAGCAATGGTGAGCTCGCATTCACCAGCCCGTAGGGCAGTCTCCGGCTCACCATGCCAAACGCCGCCTCCGCCCTGATCCGTGGAACCTGAGCGCGGCGTTTCATTCGTCGTAGGGGGAGAAGTAGGGAGAGGAGGCGGGGGTCAGCTTTCGCAGGCCGATCCGTTCACGCCAGTAGCCTGGCCTGACGAACCTGCTCGGACCTTGCCCCTGCCGGAGTTTCGCAAGCTGATGGGAGGCGGCGATGTAGTTCCGTTGCGCCGCTGAGAGCTGGTCCGCGAAGACCTTGGCCTCGGCTAAGGCCTTTGTGCGATCGTAGCCGCTTCCTCTTGGGTGATCGACCTTGAGCGTGAGGTCCATGGCCACTGCGCGGTTGCGTGTCGATGCGACCGCAGCTGCGGTTTCCGTCAGGCCCCAGCCGATGTTGTTGGAGGAGAAGTCGAACGGCTTGAGAGCGCTGACCACATCCGCGGACAGCGCCCAGACGACGCCGTCGGTGAGAGTGACCGGGACGGTCCCGTCGGTCGGCTGATCGGCCAGCCGGGTCAGCCGCGGAGTGTACCACGAGTGGTACACGTTGGGGGTCCAGACGCCCAGCTTCTCCTGGCAGCCGAAGGCCTGCCGACATCGCGCCACCAGCCTGGGCCAGTCGCCAAAGTGGGCATCCGCCTGCACGTGCAGCATCACGTCGCCGCGGTTGAGGTCGAGCGCTTCCCGGAACTGCCAGCCGTAGAATCGTTCGCTGGGGATCTTGCGCCAGTCGCCAGGGCCCGCCTCTGTGACGCCCCTGTCGTTCTTGTAGAGAACGGTCAGGTGCTGAACCCTGCCCTCTATCTCCCCCGAGATGTGGTGGGCCGAGGCCTCCCATCCCGGCCAGCAGAAGATGAACGCATGGACGGAGGGCGAGTCACTCAATTCACAGGCTCCAGGTGGTCTTGGCGATCAGCCGCTCGACTGCCGGACCTCGGGACCGCTCGACCCCAGGGGCTCGCCAGCTTCCAGATCCAGCTACTTACAACCCTTGTTCTAGATGCAAGAGCCGATATTCCAACTGCAAGGATACGGCTCAAGGGATGGTAGGAGTGTGTCCAAGGCTTGGTCGATCAAAGGCTGTGCCGGTTGCAGCGACCTGCCGGGACACCCGCCCAGAGCCTTCGCCTCGAAGAGCGCGAGATCAAATCAGAGATCGAATGCCGCCGCTGCACTTGGATACGGCACTGCACTCGGAGCGGTTAGCCTCCTTTGGATTCGAGGCCTGCACAGAGCGGCATCGCAGCGCTTGACAGGCTGGCCCGATGGGTAGACCAGTCTACCTGTCACTCGGGGATCAGCCATGGCCGACAGGACAACCGCCCGGGAGCGTCTTCTGAAGGCGGCTTCCGAACTGTTCTACAACGAGGGCATCGTCGCAACCGGAATCGACGCGATCACCGCCCGGGCCGGCGTTGCGAAAATGAGCCTTTACAACAACTTCTCTTCCAAGGCCGATCTGGTGCAGGCCTATGTCGAGTCGCGCCACGAGGAATGGCGGCAGATCCTTCAGGCGCGGCTCCGGACGGCCGTGACCCCGCGGGACCGCATCCTGGCCGTGTTCGATTCCTACCTCGACCATGCCGGCTTCGATTACCAGAAGGGTTTTCGGGGCTGCGGGCTCTATAACGCCGCCGCCGAGCTGCCGATGGGCGATCCGGGCCGGGCTGCCGTCGCCACCCAGAAGGAGGAGGCCGAGCGGTTCATCCGGGACGCCTTGCACGAGCTCCTGCCCCGTGACCCAACCCGCGCCGCCGAATTGGCGGAGCATCTGTCCTTCCTTCTGGAAGGCGCGATGACCCGGGCGGGCCTGGAAGGTCACGACGCACGGCTCAGGTCCGCCCGGCGCATGGCCGAGTCCCTCCTCCTGGACCTCTGACCCCGTTGCACCTGCTTCTGCCAATCGTGCGTCGGCCCAAGATGGCCGACCTTCCTCAGGAGTCCGATCCGATGCCTTTCCTCTCCTCGCAAAGGGTCGCCGATGCCGCGTGAGGCTTCGCGCTCCCCCAGCCTACTGGGCGTGGGCGCCATCCTTCTGGCGGCGCTCCTGTGGGGCACGACGGGGACGGTGCAGACCTTCCTGCCCGAGTCGCGCGGTCCGCTGGCGGTCGGGGCGCTCCGGCTTCTCGTGGGGGCGGCCACGCTGCTCCTCCTCGCGCTCGCCCGGGCCGAAAGCCGCCGGGGCTTTGCGCATCTGCCCTGGGGCGGTGTGATCCTCGCCGGGATGGCCATCGGCGGCTACAACCTCCTGTTCTTTCGGGCGGTCACGGAAACCGGGGTGGGCATCGGCACCGCCATCGCGATCGGGAGCGCGCCTCTCTGGGCCACGGCCTTCGAGGTGCTTGTCAACCGGGAGCGGCCCGGGGCCGTGCGGCTGTTCGGGCAGGCCGTGGCCATCCTGGGCGTGGGCCTCCTCGCGCTCGCGGGCGGGGGTGAGGGGGGCTCGCTGCTGGGCGCGCTGCTCGCGGCCGGGGCGGCGGCCTGCTACGCATTCTATTCC
>CADCUU010000309.1 GCA_902805995.1 uncultured Rubellimicrobium sp. | reverse complement strand
CGCCCGAGGGGGTTGAGGTCACGGCCGTCGGGCGCGAGGTGGTGGACCTGACGAACCCCGCAGAATGCGCCGAGGTGGTGCTGGGGGCGGAGGTCGATGCGGTCGTGAACGCCGCCGCCTGGACCGCCGTGGACAAGGCCGAGACGGACGAGGAGGTGGCGCGCGTCGTGAACGGCGAGGCGCCCTTCGCCATGGCGCTCGCGGCGATGCGGCGGGGGCTGCCCTTTGTCCATATCTCCACCGATTACGTCTTTGACGGGACGGGGATGGAGCCGTTCCGGCCCGACAGCCCCGTGGCCCCGCAGAACGCCTATGGGCGGACGAAGCTGCTGGGCGAGGAAGGCGTCAGGTCGGCGGGCGGGCCGCATGTGATCCTGCGGACGTCGTGGGTGTTCTCGGCCTTTGGGGCAAACTTCGTGAAGACGATGCTGCGGCTGGGGCGCGAGCGGGCCGAGATCAACGTGGTGGACGATCAGGTCGGCGGGCCGACGCCTGCGGCCGACATTGCGGATGCCTGCCTGACCGTGGCGCGGGCGCTGCGGGACGGGGCGGAGGGCGGGACGCACCACCTGTCGGGCGCGCCGGCGGTGAGCTGGGCGGAGTTCGCGCGGGCGGTGATGGAGGAGGCGGGACTGGGATGCCGGGTGAACCCGATCCCGACCAGCGCCTATCCGACGCCGGCCAAGCGGCCGCTGAATTCGCGGATGGACGGGTCTTCGCTGGAGCGGGCCTTTGGGATCGGGCAGCCGGACTGGCGGGCCGGGTTGCGGGATGTCGTGCGGGAGTTGGGGGCGTAGGCGGGGGCTGGCGGAGGTTGCCGGGGCGGTTGTCCCAGCGGCGCGCGATCAGGGGTTGTTGTGGATTGGGGGTTGCGGGCGCGACCTAGGGACAGGGCCTGCTCGGCTGATGTCTGGGGATGGCGACCGACGGAGAGCCACAGGCTCTGAGGTGTGGGCGGTCAGGCTTGTGCCTGGGGCCTGCGTGCAGTCTGCGGAGGAAGCCTGACTGGTGGAAGCTCATGTGAGGCTTGTGCCGGTCCATGCCGTGGCTGCGTCCTAAGGGCAGCCTGCGGAGGTAGCCTGGCCGGTGGACGCTCTGGCTGACTTTGCGAGCGGTCGAGTGTCTGGGAATCTTCGTGGGTGCAGACTCCTTGGTCGAAGCCAATCGGCAGAGGTCCAAGCTAACTTGCGCGGGCGATCAGAGTGCCATTCGGGCCGAGAGTGAGGGTGCCGCCGGTCCAGTCGGCGTCCTGGGACAGGAGTGGCTGGCCGCTTCCACGGAGGTCCAGGCCGGCGCGCTCGGGCGACAGGTTGAAGGCGCAGAGGAGGTCGCCGCGCCGGAAGGCGAGGACGGGCTCGGGCGTGTCGAGGAACTGAGTGGGGGCGGTGCGGAGGGCGGGCTCGTTGTGGCGAAGGGTGAGCATCGCCTTGTAAGTGTCTCTGACGGAAACCGGAACGTCGAACTGCAGGTCCATGGCGTGGTCGCGCTGGGGGTCCTTGACGGGGAGCCAGGGGGTGCCCGTGGTGAAGCCGCCATGGGGCGCGCGGGACTCCCAGACCATGGGGGTGCGGCAGCCGTCGCGGCCCTTGTCCTCGGGCCAGAAGGCCCTTCCTTGCGGGTCGATGACTTCGTCTAGCGACAGGTCGGTCTGGGTCTGGCCGAGTTCCTCGCCCTGGTAGAGGCAGATTGAGCCTTCGAAGCTGAGGAGGAGCATGGCGCAGAGCTTGGCGAAGCGGTCCGGGTCCGCGGCGTGCTGGGCCCAGCGGGTCGCGTGGCGGGGCACGTCGTGGTTGGAGAAGGCCCAGCAGGGCCAGCCCTCGGGAGCGAGGCGGCGGAAGCGGGCGAGCGTGTCGCGGAAGAAGGCGGCGGAGAAGCGGTCCTCCATCATCTCGAAGCTGTAGGCCATGTGGAGGCGGTTGCCGGAGGTGTATTCGCCCATCATCTCGATCGGGTGGTGGGACTCGCCGACCTCGCCCACGCTGACCGCTGCGCCGTAGCTGTCGAGGAGGGTGCGGATTCGGTGGAGGAAGGGCAGGTTCTCCGGCTGGTTCTTGGAGAAGAGGTGGTACTGCATGTCGTAGGTCTTGAAGGCCGGGCGCGGCTTGCGGCGGGGGTCGGCGGCGTCGTCCCGCAACGCGCTGTCATGGAAGAAGAAGTTGACCGTGTCGAAGCGGAAGCCGTCCACGCCGCGGTCCAGCCAGAAGCGGAGCGTGTCGAGGGCCCAGTCCTGAACCTCCGGGTTGTGGAAGTTGAGGTCGGGCTGCGCGACCATGAAGTTGTGGAAGTAGTACTGGAAGCGCCGGGCGTCCCATTCCCAGGCGGGGCCGCCGAAGACGGACTGCCAGTTGTTGGGTGGCGTGCCGTCGGGGCGGGGGTCGGCCCAGACGTACCAGTCGGCGCGGGGGTTGTCGCGGCTTTGGCGGCTTTCGCGGAAGAGGGGGTGTTCGACGGAGGTGTGGTTCAGGACCTGGTCGATGATGACGCGGAGGCCCAGGCGGTGCGCCTCTGTCACCATGGCGTCGAAGTCGCGGAGGGTGCCGAAGACGGGGTCGATGTCGCGGTGGTCGGAAACGTCGTAGCCCATGTCCACCATGGGGGAGCGGAAGACCGGGGACAGCCAGACGGCGTCGACGCCGAGATCCGCGATGAGGGGCAGGCGGCGCGTGATGCCGGGGAGGTCGCCTATGCCGTCGCCGTTCGAGTCCTGGAAGCTGCGCGGGTAGATCTGGTAGGTCACCGAGCCGCGCCACCAATCCCGGTCCATGTCACATCCCTCCGCCCCACCGGATCGGAGCTTGCCCGAAACGCTTCGGGAGGCCAAGCTGCATCTTGGGCGAGGGCGCAGGACAAGCGGCCCGCCGGGAGGAGTCATGACCACGCTCAGGGATCTGAGCCGGCATCTCGGGTTGTCCGTGACCCAGGTGAGCCGCGCTCTCAACAACCATGACGACGTGTCGGCGGACACGCGGGAGAGGGTGCATCTGGCCGCGCGGGAGCTGGGCTATCAGCCGAACCTGTCGGCGCGGAGGCTCGTGACCGGGCGGTCGGGGATGCTGGGGCTGGTGCTGCCGGACATCCCCAAGGAGCCGGAGGACAGCCTGTTCGTGCAGGTCGTGGGGACGCTTTCACAGCATCTGAGCCGGTTGGGGCGGCAGTTCGTCCTGCACATCGCGGACCCGCAGGAGGATATCGTGGAGGTCTATCGCCGGCTGATCGGGGGCGGGGCCATCGACGGGTTCGTGCTCCTCGACCCCGAGATCCGGGACCGCCGCGTGGCCTTTCTACGCAAGGCGGGCGTGCCCTTCGTCATCCATGGGCGGATCGAGGAGCCGCACGACTACGCCTTCTACGACATCGATAACCGTGGCGCGGCGGAGCGGCTGACGCGGCGGTTGATCGAGGCGGGGCATGAGAGAATCGCGTTCCTGAACGGGCCGCGTGCGCGGACCTATGCGGCGTCGCGGTGGCAGGGGTATCGGACCGCCCTGACGGCGGCGGGGCTGGCGGAGGAGCCGGGGCTGCATCGGTTCGGGCCGATGACCGAAGGCGAGGGGTTGGTCGCGGG
>CADCUU010000308.1 GCA_902805995.1 uncultured Rubellimicrobium sp. | reverse complement strand
GTGACCACGGACTCTGATACGGCATGGCAGCACCCGTCCGTGCGCGAGGCACGGCGCCGCCTTAAGCTAGTTGCCAGGGCTCAGTTCCATCAAGCGTGGCCGGCGAGGCGCGGACATGCACTAGGGTGCCTCGTCCCGGCACTGTTGATGATGGGGCCCTATGAAAGACTGTTGACGAGTATGGAGGCCGACTGGGCAAGTCCGCCGCTCCCTCGTCCAGGTTGGTGGAAGATGACAGACGGCATTGCGTGTGCTGTGGGAGGGTTCGCATGAGTCTAGGAAGACTGATAAGGCATGCTGTTGGTGCCAGGGTGGCCGTAGACGTCGTATTCGACTCGTCATTGCGCACGTATAATACGCAGAGTCTAACCGACTGATCCGACTGCTTCAGAAATCTGTGCGTCTTTCAGAATGACACACATCTCGCTGAGCTCTACGAGCCGCTCGCTTGAGCGGATTTTGATATCTTACTTGGCGCAGACGGCGGGGAGGGGTTGCGCTCCGACGCTATCCGAGCCGCGGCGTCTTTCAAGATCACTTCGTAAGGTCAACGAAAGAGAACTGTGGCCATCCGAAAGACAGCGCTGCGCAATCCGTGAACAGACGTAAACCGGTCCCCACGGGGCAGTGACGGCGACGAGAGCCTCAGGCCTCATCTGCATCTGCCGCTCCGCTTGGCCCACAAGCGGAGCCAACTTCTGACCGGGGCGAGAACCTAGCCTGCCTTCAAGCGCCCCGGTCAGGTTCTTTCTCGCAAGACTCCGTGACGTCGTTCCAACCCAAAGCGAAGCCAGACCACCCGGACATGAGACTCGGCACGGCCTTGAGCGTGCGCTCGAAGGCGGTCAGTTCGTGCCGCTGTCCCGTGGAAGGCCACTCGCGGTTTGCGGGAGGCTCACCCGGCGCCGCCAGCGGAGCCGTGCGACAGCACATCGTGGTGGCCGGTTGGTCCGATCAACCACCGCTTCCCTGATCTGGATAAACGGAGCGCCTCAGCGGGGGGGCTGGCTTCTGGGGTGCCACTCGTCTTTGCGGGAGTCTGCGGTGGAGCGCCCGGCCGCCTCCTGTCGCGTCGTTCATCCGATGCCGCCGTCGTCCACCGACAGCACTCGGCGGATCTCGTCGGTGCGGAAGCCAATCATGCTGGGGCTGCGGCGGCCGGGGAGATGGACGACGTCGTAGAGCTCGCGCACGACGCCTTCGAGACGGAGCCAGTGCAGGATGTCGCCGGTCGCGAGATCCACCACCATCAGGCCGCAGCGAGGGGCGACGCGTTCGAGCTCGAGGCGCTCCTGCAAGTGCAGACCGGCGAAGGTGTGGTTCTCGCGCGGCTCGGACAGGCCCACCACGGCGTGGCCGCCGAAGATCGCGAGCCCTCGCAGGAAGCCCGGCAGGAAGGCGACAGGCTCGAACTGGCCACGGTTGGGGTCCACCCAGCCGAGCTCGCCGGTACCCCAGTTCAGCACCCAGAGCTGGCCATCGGGACAAAGGCGGGGCGAGTGCGGCATCGACAGTCCGGCACAGACCACCTCGCCCGTGGGCACGTCGAGCAGCACGCCGCCGTCGCGGCGGTGGTCACGCCAGCCGTCGGCCACGTCGGTGGTCGAGACGGCGGTGGCGTAAGCCGGTCGGCCCTCGAGCAGCGCCAGTCCGTTCAGGTGACAGCGGTCCTCGGGCGCGAGGCGCGACAGGAAGGGTGGCTTCCAAAGCGCAGTGAAGCTGTGAGTCTCGCTCGTCCGGGCTAGGCAGCCGAAGAGGGTGTTGGCGAAGACGAGGCGGCCGTGGCCGTCGAAGGCGAGGTCGTGGACGTCGAGATCGCCGGTGAAGTGCGCGAGTTGGGGCAGGTAGACGGCGTCATGGGGCGCAGTGCTGCTCGCGGCGGCACTCGCGCCGGCGGCCGCGGCGGAGCCGGCATCCACGAAGGTGAGGATCTGGGTGAGGGTGGCCACCGCAAGCTTCGGGCCGTCGACGGCGAGGCCCATCGGGCGCTCAAGCGTGCGCTCGAAGATTGACAGACGGCCGTCGGGCCGGGTGCCGACGATCAGCAGCTTGCCAGATTGGTAGGTGGTCAGGGCGAGACTGCCACCCGTGGAGGCGAGCCAGGAGGCGAACTGGCGCGAGGTGGTGAGCGACAGGGCCGGCGGGGGCGCAAGCGACGACATGGAAAAAGGGGCTCCGAAGCGTGGACACCCGCGCCCTAGCTTGACCGAGCATCGAGCGGGAGGGTCGGCATCCAAAGACGCGGGTGATTATCGAAAGAGAACGTTCCCGACCGAGCGAGGCGGGCTCTAAGCAGACCGCCAAAGCTGAGCGCAAGCGCCCCGCACACCCCACAGCAAGAGACGAGCAACATGACCGCCCCAAGCACGATCGATCTGTCGACCCTCGACGGCACCACGGGCTTCCGACTCGTCGGGATGGCGACGGGAGATGCTGCCGGTCGCTCCGTAGCCTCGGCGGGGGATGTGAACGGCGATGGCTTCGACGACATGATCATCGGGGCGCCCGGCGCCGACCCGAACGGGAGCCAATCCGGCTCTGCCTATGTGGTGTTCGGCAAGGCTGGCGGCTTCGGGGCGAGCCTCAGCCTCGGCAGCCTCGACGGCATGAATGGCTTCCGTCTCGACGGCGTGGCGGCCGGCGACACGGCCGGCCAGTCCGTGTCCTCTGCCGGGGACGTAAACGGCGACGGCTTTGACGACCTGATGGTAGGGGCGCCATCTGCCGGTCCAAATGGTTCTGCTTTAGGCACGACCTACGTGGTGTTCGGCAAGGCCGGCGGCTTCGGCGCAAGCCTCGACCTCGGCAGCCTCGATGGCACTACCGGTTTCCGACTGAACGGGTTGGGGGCGTACGAGCAAGCCGGCTTCACTGTCGCTCCAGCAGGCGACGTGAACGGCGACGACCTCGACGACATGATGATCGCAGCGCCTGGGTCCGGACTGGCCGGCTACTTCTTCGGCTCGGCCTACGTGGTTTTCGGCAAGGCCGATGGCTTCACCGCGATCTTAAATCCGACCAGCCTCAACGGCACGAACGGATTCCGACTTGACGGCGCGCTGGGGTTCGAAAGCCTCGGCACGTCGCTCGCCTCGGCGGGCGACGTGAACGGCGACGGCTTCCTCGACTTCGTCGTAGGGGCCGGAACCGCCGACCAGACGGGCCTCTATTCGGGTTCGGCCTACGTCGTGTTCGGCAAGGCCGGGGGGCTCGACACAAGCCTCAGCCTCGGCAGCCTCGACGGCACGAACGGCTTCCGTCTCGACGGCGTGGCGGCAGGCGACCGGGTCGGCTGGTCCGTCGACTCGGCGGGCGACGTGAACGGCGACGGTTTCGACGACATCATCGTCGGGGCCCGCTATGCCGACCCGAACGGGAGCGACTCCAGCGCGGCTTACGTCGTGTTCGGCGCTGACGGTGGCTTTGCGGCGAACGTCAACGTAGGCGACCTCGATGGCACGAACGGCTTCCGCCTCGAAGGGGCGGCGGCGGGCGACAACGCCGGCTGGTCCGTCGCCTCGGCGGGCGACCTGAACGCCGACGGCATCGATGACGTGGTCGTTGG
>CADCUU010000307.1 GCA_902805995.1 uncultured Rubellimicrobium sp. | reverse complement strand
AAGAACACGAGGTTCCCGTTGTCGAGCATCCTCTGTATCGCGCGGACATGATGCGCGCCGCCAAAGCGGACGACGACCGGATGGGCGGCAAAGGTGAAGGCGGATAGCTGCTCGGGGTCCTTGCCGAGCATGCGGGCATATTCGCGCGCGGCAGGTTCGGCATTGATCTGGCGCACGATGCGACGGGCGGGATCGGCCTCGGTCACGACCATCCGCTGCTCGGAGGGGCGCAGATGGTCCAGGCTGAACACCTGCACCTCGCAGGCGGTGCGGATCATGCACAGCACGGCGGCGTTGCGGTAGACGCGGTCGCCCAAGGCCACGAAAGTTTCTTGGAAACGGTTCCCGTCGCCCGCCGAGCCCCCGAACAGCGGCACGGGGCCAAGTCCCGCGGCGAGCGTCGAGACGAGCGCGTCCTCGCGTACCGACAGCCCGTCCACGAGGAGGAAGGCGAACTCCTGCGACCAGTCGGGCTCCTGCGCCACCAGCGCGGTGCGGGTGCGGACCGTGTCACGTACGAGGGCAGGGCCGTCGAGTTGCCCCAGGTCGGAGATCAGGATCGGCGCAGCCACGAAGTCATGGCGGGACAGCGCAATAGCCATGATCGAGCCTTCGGCATATCCTTGGGCCCCGATCTCACCCGCGGTGGTGCAACCGACCACGACGGCGTCGCCGAAGCGCGAGGCCCCAGCCATGACCGCGCCGAAGTCGGCCTGGGGCGAGACGAACAGGGCCACGAAGGCCAACCCGTCCCCCAGCACCTGCGCCAGATGGCCGACCGGGTCGGGATCGTCCCACGGCAACTGCGCCGAGCGGACGCGTCCCATCGCCGCCCGTGGAGCGATCAGGCCGGACCTGCTGCGCTCCATGCCGCTCCTCCCCCCAATCTGCGGCGTTCCGCGCGCCCTACGAGAGACAGCCTAAGGCCGCCGTCCCTGTGGTGGCAAGGTCGGCACAGGTCTGGATAGGGCTTCGGGAACTGCGCGGCGAAAACAGACCCGGCCCGGATGGGTGACGAACTTGCGGCGGGATCGAAGGAGGCTGGAGGTTCTGCCTTACCGAATGGTCCGCCGCGAACTGGCTCAGGGCAGGGGTCCCGCCGTCCGGTAAAGGCCGATCCTCAGCCCGCCATGCGCAATCGGCTGTCCCATTGGCGCGAAATCGAGGCCCGTGGCCTTGGCCAAGGACGGCTCGCTCGTCACAAGGCCCACGCGCCAGCCCGAAAAGCGGCTGCGGAGCACCTCGCCCAGCGCGCCGTAAAGGCCATAGAGCGGCTTCTTGTTGCCGATCCGCGTGCCGTAGGGCGGGTTGACGATAACGAGGCCCCCTGGCCCTTCCGGCCGCTGGAGGTCCGAGATCGGCTGATGCCGGAACTCCGTGATCGCAGAAACGCCTGCCCGCTCGGCATTGGCGCGGCTCATGGAGATGGCGCCGGAATCGCGGTCGCATCCTATGAAGCGGAACGGCACATCCGTCGCGGGAGCGGTCTGCCGCATCCGCGCCCACACCTCCGGCTTGAACGTCGCCAGCTTCTCAAACCCGAAGGCTCGCGACCGTCCGGGGGACAGACCCGTCGCGATCTCAGCCGCCTCGATGATGAAGGTGCCCGAGCCGCACATCGGGTCGAGCACGGGCTCATGGCCGTCGAAGCCGCATTCCCGCAGCATGAGGGCCGCGAGCGTTTCGCGCATCGGGGCCTTGTTCACGGCCTCTTTGTGGCCGCGCCGGTGCAGCAACTCGCCCGAGGTGTCGACACTGATGGTACAAAGATCGTCCTCGATCCGCGCCATGATGCGGATCACGGCGTCCTCGGCGATGGGGGCGCCCAGTTCCTCGCGGATCGCTGTCTCCAGCCGCTGCACGACCGCCCCGGCATGATAGATGCGGGACGACTTGCAGGTGGCTTCAACCTTGACCGGCTGGTCGGGGCGCAGGACCTCCGCCCAAGGAAACTTGCGGGCCCGCTTGTCGAGCTGCGCGAGATGGAGGACGCGGAACTCCCCGATCCGGGCCAGCACCCGGGTCGCGCCGCGCAACTCCAGGTTCGCGCGCCACACGTCCCGCCAGGTGCCCTTCACGGCCACGCCGCCCAGCGACGTCACCGGGTCGGCGAAGCCTTTCTCCAGCGCTTCCTGCCGAAGCGCCTGTTCCAGCCCCGGCGGGGCCACGAAGTAGATCTCGAAGATGTCGTCCTGCGCCATGGCGCCCGATATCCGACCCAGGCCGAACAGACGACCCCTTATCGGAGTCGGTCCGGCCAACTTGCCTCAACTGGCTGCAGGCTCTGCCGGGACCTCCGGATGCTCCTTGAGAAGGCATCGCGAGGTTCGGCGGGTCCGCAGAATTCCATACTTGTGACCCTCCGATGGCGGGTGATAGGCACCGGTCAGCTAGTTTGGATCGGTTCAAACGATCGCTCCTGCTTGGAGTGGAAATGTGAGGACGGCCATGGTGCCAGGGTCAGCGACGGTCAGGTTAAGGGACGTGGCCGAGGCCGCGGGCGTGTCGCACGGCACCGCATCCAACGTGTTCAACCGACCCGGGATCGTGCGCGAGGAGGTCCGCGAACGCGTCCTCGCGGCCGCGGGCAAGCTGGGCTACTCCGGGCCGAGCCCGAAGGGACGCCTCTTGCGGGCGGGCCGGGCCAACGCGATCGGCATCGCCGCTGCCGAGCCGCTCGACTACTTCTTCGCCGACCCCTGGGCGCGGACGCTGATGGGCGCCGTCGCCGAGGCCTGTGATGCTCGGGGCGCCGGGCTGGCCCTTGTGTCGATGGCGCCGGGACGAGACCTCGCCTGGAATGTCGACAGCGCCCTCGTGGACGGGTTCCTGCTGAGCTGCGGAGGGCGTGAACATCTGGTCGACATGACCCGCAGGCGCGGCCTGCCTTATGTGGCGCTGTCGCTCGACACCCATGACCCGGACGTGCCGGCCATTCACATCGACGACTTCGGCGGGGCGCGGGCCGCCGCACGTCATCTCGCTGCGCTCGGTCACCGGCGGTTCGCTATCCTCTCTCTCGGCGCGGGCGACGACCCCAATCGCGCAACCCCGGAGGAGGTACGGGCGATGCCGTCCCTCAACGTGCGCGAGCGGGCCAGGGGGTACTGGGCGGCGCTGGCCGAAGTGGGCATTGCCGAGGCGCAGGTTCCGTTCATCCTGTGCCGCAGCGACCGGCGCATGGTCAGAGCGGCGATGGACATCCTCATGGCAGGGTCTTCGCCGCAGCCGACCGCGATCCTGGCAATGTCGGATGTCATCGCGATCGAGGCGATGGACTGGCTGATAGAGTGGGGGCTCCGGGTGCCTGACGATGTGTCGGTCGTGGGCTTCGACGGAACTCCGGATGCCGCGGCGGCCGTGCCGGGCCTCACGACCGTGGCCCAGCCGTATCGCCTCATCGCGGAACGCGCCGTCGCGGCAATCCTGGACGACAACCTGCCCGCCGAGCGGGAGATCCTGCCACTGTTGCTCGTCGTGCGTGACAGCACCGGGCCGTGCCGCGAGGTGGCGTGCCTGGTGGCGCCAAGGGGAGCGATCGTCGAAGTCGCCCCCTTGGCCTGACCCGTGACTGCCGAAGCTGATCCATGGTTTGCCGCCGCTGCGTCAGGCTGCTGAGCCGTGCTTGATCCTTGCGCTCAGAAGCCCTAGCGCCCCGGCTCGCTCTCAGTCCGGCCCGCGATAGCCTGAACCTGAACCCGGCTCGTCTCCCCCGGTAGTCAGGGAGAGGTGCCCATAGCTATCCGCACATGCCTAATCAGACGCTGAGGCAGTCAACCCGACAGCACAGGCTACTGCGACCCGCTCCCACGCTCGTAGAGCGGGGTCCGGGAGACGCGGGAGTAGTAGGCCGCAAGGGTCGGCGCCGCGACGCCCGGATTGGCCTCCTCCCACTGGTCCATGTCGGACCGATAGAGGCCATGCTTCCAGTAAAGATAGTCGGCGTTGTCCTCGATCAGCGAGATGTTGGTCATCTCGGCCACGAGGCGGCTGTTGTGGGACAGGCGGAAGGACGCGGCATTCTCCCCCGGCCGGGGCAGCACGTCGAGCGCGTACCAGTTCCAGGCATCGAGGTCGAAGGGCACGGGAAGCCGCACGCCCTGCGGACCGCCCTCGATCTTGGAGTTCACGAGGATCTCCTGCACGCCGTTCTCGCGGCGCATGAACAGGATGGGGTAGCGGTTCTTTTCGTCGAAGACCTGTCCGTGGGTCTGCTTGGGTGACATCTCGGTGTACTCGGCCGAGCTGATGAGGATGTCCCAGGACTGCCGGAACCACCCGGCCCGGCGTGACACCTCGACCATGGTCTCGTCGCGGAACTCCACCCGCTCGCGGTGATTGCGGGCGTCCGAGGACTTGTCCCCCTGCCAGTGGTCGCCGGAGTGAAGCTCGAACCGCTCCACCTGCCGGCCTTGGAACTGGCCGCGCTGGTAGCGGCCCGGCATGGGAACCTTCTTGTCGTCCGGGTGGCTGACCACCTGGATGTAGCCGGTCATGCCGGGGAAGCTCACGTTCTTGATCTTGGCCATTTCTGCTCTCGATTCATGTGTTCTCGGGACGCGCTGCCGCGCGATGCCACCGGGGCCGCAGCCGGGGTCGGCGGGCGGGCAGATTTCGATCGGACTGGCGGCGCGAGGATGTCATGGCGACCCGGAACATATGCCGCGATTGCGAAGGTCCAAACGGACCGTGGCCACTCGCGTGAAAATCGGCGGGTCGCAGCCCCAGTTCTGAGCCCGAGTGGCCTATGGATGCCCATTCCCTGGGCGACCGATGGACGCGCCGTCCCGCTTCGTCAGACCGCCTTTCAGCCGTGCGGAACTGGGGCCGAGGACCACCGTTCGATCCTCGGAGGGCCAAAATGGAGCATCTGCCATGACCCAGGACCGCGAACACCGCATCCGCGAACGGGCCCATGCCATTTGGGAGCGCGAAGGGCGACCGCATGGGCGGCACGAGGATCACTGGCGTCAGGCGAGCCAGGAGATCGGCGACGAGTTGTTCGGCGATGAGGGCACGACAAACTCGCAGGACCGCCCCGGCGCGCTGGACGGCGGACTTCTCCCGGCTGGTGGGCTCGTCGCTGCCGGAGGGCCGGGCGGCGCCGCCATCGGTGGCCTCGGGATGGCCGGTGAGCCCGCTGAGAATGAGGATACGGAGATCAACCGCTAGGACGGCTCGCCCCGGTTCCACACGGCGCCTCGACGGTGATCGGGCACGCTGGCGCCTTCTTAGCCGTATGGCCGGGCCGTGAGGTCAGGACAACCTGCCTTGCGAGAGGGTGGGCTGCTGGTATCCCGGGCTTCCATTCCGGAGCCCGAGATGCCGATTTCACCCCTGTCATTCCGTTTCTGCATCCCCTTGGTCTTTACCGTCCTTCCGTCCTGGTCGGGCGCCCTCGCGCAGGCCAGCGACCGGTCCGGCCTGTTCCCTCAACCCGAACGGTCAACGGCGAGCGCCGACGTCACGCTCGACGCCGGGGGCGTGCTGCATATGGCCTTTGTCCACTACGAGTCGGATGCCGAGGGCGCGGCAGCCGTTTATGCCACCTGCGCCGGCCCGGTTGAAGCCTGCAACGACCCGGCCTCTTGGCGGAAAGTCGCACTGCTCGGCGCCTCGCGCGATGTGCAGGTGGCGGTCACGGCCGAGGGACATCCGCGCCTTCTGATCACCGCAAACTCGACCGTCCAGCCGGGTGGGGTCGACTACACCTACGCCGAATGCGACGCGGGGTGCGACCAAGTGAGCAACTGGACCCTGACGTTGTTGGCTACGAGTTGGGACAACAGCATGTCGGCCATCATGTCCGGCCGCCTGCCAGCGCGGACCTTTGTGCTCGACCCGGCGGGGCGGCCAATGTTTCTGTACTCGGACCGCAACTACCTGGTGGAGCCCGACCACTACGGAACCTACTGGATGGCCTGCAAGGCTACCTGCACCGACCTCGCCAACTGGACCGAAACCGACCTCGCCCGCCACAGCGACTACGACACGGAGATTTTCGGCGAGCCCGTGCTCGCGCTGTCGCCGGACGGCCGCCCCCGTGTCGCGGCGCGGATCTACCCGATCGCCGCGCCGGGCGAGCCGGAGGGGCGCACGGGGCTGCATTACCTCGCCTGTGACACGGCCTGCACGTCACCCGCGAGCTGGCGGCGGACCTGGATTGTGGACACGGGCGGCGGCTCTTATCCCTCCCCGACCTGGGATCTTGCCATTGACCCGCAGGGCCGCCCCCGGATCGCCCTTTTCGCGGGGGACGGGATGGAGCAGGCCGACCTATCGCACAGCCTAATCTACCTCTGGTGCGATGAGACGGACTGCCTGTCGTCGGACGAGGCGTGGAACGGCAACGCGGTCGTGGGCGACGGCCACGGAGAGATGGCGCACCTCGCTCTCGACGCGCTGGGACGACCGCGCATGGCTTTTAGGACCTCGGACGGCAGCCTCGGCTACGCTTGGTGCGACGAGGCCTGCGAAACGGCTGGAACGGCCTGGAACGGGCACTTTGTTGAAGGCCAGGCGGAGTTGTCGCCCGAACGACCGACCGCGCTCCCGTTCACCTGCGACGGCGAGGTCTGGGAAGGGCTGGGGCCGCAACTCCTGCTAGGGAGCGATGGGCAGCCCGTGGTGGCCTACGACGTCTCGGTCGAAGGGCGCTGCCTTTACCGAGAATTCGGGGAACCCGAGATCACCTATGAATTCCATCCCCTCTGGCGTGGCGCTCGGCTCGTGAGCTTCGCGCCTTGAGGATGTCCGGCCACCCCGACACAGGGGCGGCCGACTCCGTGCTGCTCAGGTCTCGGCGTCGAGCGAGCGGCGCAGGTGGGCGCGCAGTTGGGGCCCGAACTCTGCATGGGCAAGGCCCATGTCCACGGTCGCCTCAAGGAAGCCCATCTTGGAGCCGCAGTCGTAGCAGCGGCCCTGGTAGCGGAACGCCTCCACGCCCAAGGTGGGAATCATCTTGCGGATCGCATCGGTGAGCTGGATTTCCCCCCCGCGGCCCGGCTCCTGCTGGGCGAGGATGCCCATGATCTCCGGGGTGAGGATGTAGCGGCCGACAACGGCAAGGTTCGAGGGCGCCTCGCCGACCGGGGGTTTCTCGACCATGTCGGTGATGGGGGAGGAGTTCCCTTCGCCGGGGTCCTGAGCCGCGACCACGCCGTAGCTGCCGAGTCCTCCAGCGGGACGGGGTTCACGGCCAGCACGCTGCGCCCGGTGGCGCGGTGGACATCGACCATCTGTGACAGGACCGGCGTCGGACCTTGCATGAGATCGTCGGCCAGGAGCACTGCGAAGGGTTCATCGTCCCCGATCAGGGGTGCCGCGCAGGCGACGGCGTGCCCAAGGCTCAAGGCTTCGGGCTGGCGGATGTAGATGCAGGTGACGTGCGGCGGGATGATTTCACGGATCGCATCTGCCACCTCGGCCCTGCCCTTGTCGCGCAGGAGGCGGTCAAGCTCGGGCGAGGCGTCGAAACGGTCGGCGATGGCGCGATCGGGCCGGCCCGTGACGAAGATGAGTTGCGTGACGCCAGCGGCCACCGCCTCCTCCACTGCGAACTGGATCAGCGGCTTGTCGATGACGGTCAGCATCTCCTTGGGCTGGGCCTTGGTCGCAGGCAGGAACTGCGTCCCCAGGCCTGCCAAAGGGCAAATCGCTTTCGTCAAAGGTTTCATTGGCACTGGTTCCTTTTGGATCAAGCCACATAAGGATTTGACAAAAAGGGCGCTTGGGCACGTGTCTTAAGGTTCGATATGGCCCGGAACAGCAGCATGGCTCCGGGTCATGAGGGCTTTGGTCCGGGCCGCCGCTCCTAGGTCGTTCGGATACGCGGGCGTGGTGATCCAGACTTGGTCGTCAGCCGTTCCAGGTCCGGATCGGACCCGAATCGACATGCGTGAATTTGCTGCCCGAATAGCGCCCGACCCCGCCGATTTGCAGCCATTCGGCATAGTCGGCCACTTCGCCCGCCTCGACCCCGGCCAGCCGGATGTCGGCGGCGCGGCGGCGCAGGTGGTAGCTGTTCGAAGCGGCCCCGGTCCCCTCGCGGCGGAGCATGTTGTTGGTCCGCTTGGTGCGGAAGCCCGAAAGCAGGGTCAGTTGCCCCGAGTGCCCGTCGGCCCGCGCGGCCCCGGAGATCGCAGCCAGAGCCCAGTAGACGCGCGGGTCGATCTCGGGCGCCTTGTCCTGGCGCCAGTCGCGGAAGACCCAGTGGAGCTGGCGCAACGCCCGCCGGTCGTAGTCGCCATTCGTGGCGAATCGCAGCGCGACGCGTTCGCCCGTATGGGCGTTGGTGATGTCGAGGTAGGGATCGGTCGCCGGGATAATGCCGTCGAGGCGGCTTCCGGGGCGCCATGGACTGGGCAGTGGCTCGAGGCCGCCCCCGCAGCCTGCCAATAGGGGGAGGGCAGCCGTGGCGCCCAACCCCTGGAGAAGCCGCCGCCGACCGAAGCGGCCCTCGGCCGCAGTGCCCGTCCTCATGATACGCCCTCTGCCCGATGCCGTTTTCGGCTTACGGGGAGTGTAGCGGTTCGCAAGCCGTCTGGGAACGGGCTGCGTGCGCGGAGTGCTACGTTGGATGCGACTGTGACCTCGGATGCACGAATCGACTGCATTCTAACGAGTTGAAGAGGGGCGGCACCGCAGGTCGGATGCCGGACGGACGTTCAACGACGCCCAGCGGGAGCGGCACTGGGCAGCCACTCACGCGCGCCCTCTCAAACGGCAAGCCAACAGGTCCCGGGCGGTCATGTCACATTGGCCCCCCCGCGAAGTTTACTGCAAGATCAAGACTGATCGGTCGCAAAGAGATGAGTACCTGCGGGGCCGCACTCGTTGACTACTCCGGAAACATGCATGCCAGCTACCAACACTCTCGTCGCCAAGCTGGAAAGCCAGTTCCACCTTACCCCGGAGGAGCGCGACGCCATCGCCGCGCTGCCGAGCCGGCTCGTGGCGCTTTCGCCGGACGAGATCATCCACCGGGCAGGTGACCGGCCCACGGACTGCTTCGTCGTGCTCGACGGGATGGTCAGCTCCTCCCGCGACATCGAGGATGGGAAGCGTCAGATCATGTCCTTCTACGTGCGCGGGGACATGCCGGACCTCCGCACGCTCCATCTGGGCGTTATCGACTGCGACGTCATCGCGATCGGTCCCGGGCAGATCGCAGTGATCGAGCACGAGGACCTTCGGCGCATCTGCCAGCAGCATCCCCGCATCGCGGCGGCCTTCTGGCGCTCCACTCTGGTAATCGCGGCGATCTACCGGGAATGGATCGTGAATATCGGGCACAGGTCGGCCCTGGCCCGGCTCTCCCATCTCCTGTGCGAGATGATGGTCCGGCACGAGGCCGCGGGCCTTGTCCACGACGGGGTCTGCGAACTGCCGCTGACCCAGATGCACCTGAGCGCGGCGACCGGCCTCTCGGCCGTTCACCTGAACCGGACGCTGCAGGAGCTTCGCAAGCGCGGCCTTGTGACCTTTTACGGCGGTCGGCTGGCGATCCCCGACCGGAATGCACTGGCGGCGCTCGGCAATTTTAGCCCGGATTACCTGTACCTGCCGTGATCGCGCCCGGAGCCGGTGGCCCGCATCGCAGCCCGCCGCCCTGAGCACGTCACGCCTGCGGCCCTTGGCGGCCCGCCCCCAAGGTGCTTTCTGGTCCTGCCGATCCCTCTGTCCCAGAGCCCTCCATGATCGCCGCCATGACCCTGTCCGTCCTGCTGGTCGTCGTGACCGTACTTCTGTTCTACGAGGTGCTGCGGCTTACCACGAACCATCTGGCGGACCTTCCCATTTCGCCCCGGGCGCGCATCATCCCGGTCGTGATCGCCTGCTTCTTGGGCCACACGGTGGCGGTCTGGATCTATGCCGTGGGCTACTGGCTTCTGACTTACTGGGAGTACGGGAGCGTTACCGGCATGACGGCTGAGCAGTACCGCGACTTTCTGTACTTCTCGGTCACGACCTATACGTCACTGGGCTTCGGCGACCATCTGCCCCTGTCGCATTCGCGACTCCTGGCCGGGGTTCAGGCGCTCAACGGGCTCATGCTGATCGGCTGGTCGGCGTCCTTCACCTATCTGGCGATGGAGCGGTACTGGCCCGAGCACGACCGCGGGCCGGGGAATGGATGAGGACGCCATGACCCTGGACGGCAAGGTCGCGCTGGTCACGGGCGCCACGCGCGGCATCGGTTGGGCGGTGGCGCAGGAACTCGCGGGGCGAGGGGCACGGCTCGTCATCACGGGTCGCGCGCCGGACGCGCTCACCCACGCCGTTGAGGCCCTGCGCAGGACCGGGGCCGAGGCGGAGCCTGTCGCCCTCGACGTGACGGACGAGGGCGCAGCCGAGAGGGCCGTAGGGGCCGCTCTGGCCCGGTTCGGCAGGCTCGACGTGCTGGTGAACAACGCAGGCGTCATGGCGCAGGGGGCCGCGCCCGACTGCACGGACGAGGACTGGAACCGCGTCATGGCCGTCAACGTCACCGCGGTGTTCCGGTTCTCCCGCGCGGCGGTCCGGGCGATGCGGGAGGGGGGCAGCATCGTCAACGTCGCCTCGGACTGGGCGTTGGTCGGCGCGCGAGGGGCGCTGGCCTATGCGGCGTCGAAGGGAGCAGTCGCTCAGATCACGCGCTCCATGGCGCTCGACCACGCGGGGCAGGGCATCCGGGTGAACGCCGTCTGCCCGGGTGACACAGACACTGATATGCTGCGTGCAGAGGTGTCGGGGGAGGACACGGATCTTGCCATCGCCCGGCTCGGCCTCGCGATACCGCTCGGCCGCGTCGCCCGGGTGGAGGAGGTCGCCCGTGCCGTCGCTTTCCTAGCCTCACCGGAGGCTAGCTTCATCACCGGGGCACTCCTCCCGGTGGACGGCGGCAACTCGGCCCAGTGAGCATTAGCCCAGCCCCTTCGCGAGAGGGGAGTCGTCGAAGGCTTCCAGCAGATGTTGCGGGTCCCGGTATACGGCCGCGCACCCTGCCTGCCGCAGGGCGAGGTCCTCGAACCCGCCGCAAAGCACCCCGATGGAGGCGAACCCACCCGCCCGCGCGGATTCGATGTCGTAAGGCGTGTCGCCGATGACCATGGCCTCTGCCGGATCGTTCAGCCCCAGCTTGCGGAGCGCGGCTTGGAAGATGTCGGGGAAGGGCTTCGAGCGCTCCGCATCGTCCGAGGTCGTGGCGCTGTCGATCAGGTCCGCGATGCCCAGCAGCTCCTTGTAGACCTCCACCTCCTCCTCCTTGCCCGAAGAAGCGAGGGCGATCTGGAGACCCGCGCCCCGCAGCCGTTCAAACAGGTGCGCCACGCCGGGGAAGGGCTTGGCCCGGGCCATGTAGTCCCGCTTGTAGAGGTCGCCACGGAACGTCTCGATCTCCTCCTGCCTTGCCGCCAGCAGGTCGGGAGGCACGAGGCCGGGCAGGAGCTGGTCGCCCCCCTTGCCGATCTGGAGGCGTATGTCGCCGAAGATGGCCGGCACGTCGAAATGTGCCAGAGCCTCGACCCAGCACCGGGCGTGCAGGTCCACCGAATCGACAAGGGTTCCGTCCACGTCGAACAGCGTGGCCTTGGGCGGGCTCATGAGAGAATGTCCTTTCAGCGACTTGCACGGGCTGGGGCCTGGCATGAGATGCTGTAACACCGCAGGATGCCCTGGCGTTCACCGCGCGCTGCGCTGTCAGTTACGGCACCCTGCGTACGGCGAGGGCAAGGTCCGTCGCGATAGGGACATCGAGGGTCAGAGCGCCATCCTGACGGTTGCCGGTGGTGCGACCTTCAGGCTTGCCGTCCCGGGTGTTCCAGCCAAGCGCCTCATAGAGACCGGGATTGAGGCCGGGGATGGTCAGGCGGACCGTCGCGGGCGGCACCTCGGTCCGAAGCCGGCCTGTCGCGCGGTCCAGGCTGTCCGATCGGAGCAGCCATGCCACGGCCTGTCTATCGTCCCCGGAGATGAAACCATGGGCAGGACCCTTCAGGTCGATCGACTGGGTGACGTTGCGGCGGCGAAAGTCGGACCAGTCGAGGAGCGGGAGGAACCCGGCCAGCGCGCCCTGCGCCGCCCGCATCCCTGGCGTCAGGATATGCGGTCGCCGGTTCGGCCAGCGCATTCCACCGCCCGCGCCGCCCGAGGCGAGATGGGCCCACTGGATGTGCCGGAAGTATTCGTTGTCAAAGGCTTCGGGGAGGGTCTTCTTCTTGTCCTTGAAGGAGTGGATAGGCCCGTGCTCGCTGTCGAGATAGGGGCGGCCCGGCGGCAGGTGCTCCAGCGCCTCGCGCACGAGGTCGCCGACCTTCAGAGCCGGAGCCACGGTGTCGCGCGGGTGGTCGATCGTTCCCTCCGCATAAAGATGCGTGCTCGCGAAATCGAGCATGGGGTGGCGGAAGATTGTGTCCGCGACCTCCGGATGGGAGTCGAGGATAGGTCCGAAGAGGGACACCGTCTGGGGGTGGCTGCGCCCGAACAGGCGCATCTCCAAGCTGCGGACATGTTCGGACAGTTGCGTCACGACGGGGGCGAAGTGCGCCGGGTCGCCGTTCATGTGGGCGGGGTGCATCTCGTTCCACAGGTCCCAGGCGAAGACGGTGCCCCGCCCGCCCCATCGCGTCACCATGAAGGTGAGCCGGTCCTTGGCGGCCTCGATCATCGCGGGGGTGGTGAGCCAGTCCGCAGGTCGCGCGCAGGGCCCGCCATTCGCGCGGTTGTAGGGATGATGACGCCAGTGGAGGTACATCCAGAACGTGTCGAAGGGCGTGAGCAGGAGCCGCAGCCCGTGCCGGTCGCAGAGGTCGAACAGGTCGTCCCAAAGCTGGACCATCGCGGGCACCATGCGGCCAACTGGCTTTTCCAGATAGCGATGGCGGACCTGCGAATACTCCATCATTACGCGAAGACAGGTGACGCCGCTTTCGGCGAGCCAGGCGAGGTGGCGGTCCACGGCGCCCAGGTCCTTGCGGCGGAAAAGGCCCTCAAGCTCGGGCCAAGTGATGGCGTCGTTCTGGCCAATGGGATGCCAGCTCCCGCCGTCTTC
>CADCUU010000306.1 GCA_902805995.1 uncultured Rubellimicrobium sp. | reverse complement strand
AGGAGGCGATCAGCCGCTGCGCCCGAAGCGTGAGGAGTTCCGGGTCGCCCGGGCCCGCGCCGATGAAGTGGACTGTCATGCCATCACCTTTCTCGCATAGCCGCGCGGCGTATAAAGCCGCGGCCCTTCGCCCCGCTGCACGATCCGGCTCTGGGACGAGCCGATCAGGACCACCGTGAGCATGTCCACCTCGTCCACCTGAAGGTCCGCAAGCCGCCGGTAGGTCAGCTGCTCCTGCGGGCGACCGAGGTTCGAGGCGAGAAGGACGGGCGTATCGGCGGGGCGGTGCTTGAGCAAGATGTCCCGCGCCTCGGCCAGAAGCGTGCGCCGTGTGCGCGAGACGGGGTTGTAGAGGGCCATGACGAAGTCCCCCTCCGCTGCCGCGCGCAGCCGCCGCAGGATGTCCTCGCGCGGGGTGAGCAGGTCCGACAGCGACACGGCGCAGAAGTCGTGGCCCAGCGGGGCCCCCGCCCGCGACGCGGCGGCCTGGAGCGCGGAGATGCCGGGGGTCACCACCACCTCGGCACGGCGGGCCGCATCGGAAACCCCGTTCTCGCTCCGGTCCAGAAGCTCGAACACGAGAGCCGCCATGGCGTAGATGCCCGCATCGCCCGAGCAGACCAGCGCCACGTTCCGCCCCTCGCCCGCCCGCTCCAGCGCGTAGCGGCAGCGGTCCTCCTCGCCGCCGAGCGGGAAGTCGGCGCGCGGTTTTCCGGCCGCGAGCGGGCCCAGGAGGTCGATGTAGAGCCCGTAGCCCACAAGCTCCTCCGCCTCGGCCACGAGCCTCGACGCCTCGGGCGTCCGCCACGCAGCCTGACCCGGCCCGATCCCCACGACCGAGAGCCGTCCCCTCGGCCGCCCCACAAGCTCCGTGATCGGTGCGGGCGCGAGGGCCAGCGCGCAAGTCGCGTTCGCGGACTTGCGCTTGGCGACCAGCAGCGCCCCCTCCGGCCCCGAAAGCGCGAGCGCGGCCCCTTCGGAGACGCCGTGGCAGCCTACCTCGGCAAAGACCACCTCGGACGGGTTCGCGAGCCGGGGTGCCTCGGCCTCCAGGGTCGCGGCATTGAACAGCCGGAGCGGCGCGCCCAGGTCGCGCGCCAGCGCCAGCACAGCACCTTCGTCGGCCTTGAGGTCGAGCGTGCCCACCGCCGCGATAGCCTCGGGCATCACTCCGGCCTCGCGCAGAGCCGCCTGGACGAGGAAGGCCAGCTCCTCGGGCGGGCAGTTGCGCGCGGCCCCCACGCCCAACGTCACCCGTTGCGGCGCGAAGCGAAGGCCCGCCCCGATCGCAGGTCCCATCGTGCAGGCGACCTCCACCCCATCGCCCCTGGGCAGCCCGTCGAGCCAGCGGGCCTCCTCCGCCGCCTCGCCCGTCAGGCGCGCGCCTTGCCCCGCGAGCAGGGCCGCCATGGCCGCACCCGCGCGCTCCGGCTCCGCCAGACGCCAGCCCTCCGGCGGTTCGTCCAGAGCGAAGCCCCAAGCGAGGTCCCCCGCCGTGGTCACCGCCGCCTTCACCCCCAGCACCTCGGCGATCCGGCCCGCCAAGGCGTTCGCCCCCCGGTGCCCGCCCAGCAGGGGCACGACCGCCGACCCGTCCTCCGCCACCGCGATCACCGGGGGCTCCGCGCGCTTGTCATTGAGGAGCGGCGCCACAGCTCGGATCAGGATACCCGCCGCGCAGATGCCGACGATGGGCGTCCCCGCCGCGAACAGCGTGCGGAGGTGGTCGAGCGTATCCTCGAACTGGACCTCGGCCTCCACTCGACCGGCCCGGCCATGCAGAGGCGCGCCCAGCGCATCGGCCAGCCGTGCGGCGAGGGGAGAGGCGGTGAGCGCCACGACGACGGGTGTCAGAGCCATGGGTCGGTGTCCTTGGCGATCAGGAGGAGCGAGAAGTAAGGGGCCTCAAGTGGCGCCCTGGCGAGCGGAAGCACGACTTCCTGCGGGAGCGTGGCCCGCGCCACGAAGGTCGCGCGGTCTGTCAGGCCCAGCCTGTCGATCAGGGCGCGCACGCGCGGGAAGTGACGGCCGAGCTTGAGCATGGCTACCGTCTCGTGCCGCAAAAGGCCTTCGGCCAGCGCCTCGTCGGGCAGGGTCGCGGGCAGGACGGCGATCCGCCCCTCCCGCGCGACCAGAGGAAGCCGAGCCAAGGCCGAGGCGGCCGCGACGGAGGTCACGCCCGGCACGACCTCCACCGCAAAGC
Organism: uncultured Rubellimicrobium sp.; assembly: GCA_902805995.1. Lineage (GTDB taxonomy): Bacteria > Pseudomonadota > Alphaproteobacteria > Rhodobacterales > Rhodobacteraceae > Rubellimicrobium. The sequence continues at coordinate 1,366 of CADCUU010000306.1, read as the reverse complement.
GGGGGGCGAGGCGGGCCTGGAGGTACATGAAGGAGCCGTAGAACATCGGGTCCCCCTCGCAAAGGCAGACCACGTCGCGCCCTTGGGCAAGCTGCCCTGCGATCCGCGCGGCGCCGTCGTCATAGGCCCGTTGCGCGGGTTCGCGGGCGGGGGTCATGGGGACGTCGATGGCGATCTCCTCAACCCCATCCCGGATATGCGCGGCGGCGATGGATCGCGCGAAGGACGGCGCGCCTGCGAGCGTCGGGTAAGCCAGGACCCGCGCGCCCTCGATCAGCCGCGCGGCGCGCAAGGTGAGGAGGTCCGGCGCGCCGGGGCCTACCCCCACGCCGATCAGGCGGCCCAGCCCTTCATGCGATGACGGCGTCGCTGTCCTGTCCAGCGGGGTCATGGCTTCCACAGGCTCCACTGCATCACCTCCATCGCGGGCCGCCAGCCGGTCAGCCGACCCACCGGCTCCGCGCGCGACACGGCGATCTTTGCGAGGTGACCCCCATGGCGGGCATAGAGCGCGAGGAGAAGGCCCTGCGCCTCAAGCGTCACGGCATTGGCCACGAGCCGCCCGCCGGGACGGAGCGCGGCCCAAGCGGCGTCGAACGCGGCTTCGGACAGCCCCCCGCCCAGGAACACGGCATCCGGCGCGGGCAGCCCGGCCAAGGCCTCCGGCGCCTCGCCCGTGACGATTCCAAGTCCTGGCACGCCCAGCGCCAGCGCGTTGGCCGCCGCCCGCGCCCGTCGATCCGCCCGGGGCTCGATGCCCACCGCCTGCGCGCCCTTGACCGCCCGCATCCATTCGATGGCCACCGACCCGCTGCCCGCGCCGACGTCCCAGAGGAGCTGCCCCGGCAACGGCACCAGCTTGGCCAACGTCGCGGCCCGCACCTCGCGCTTGGTCATGGTCCCGTCGGAGTCGAAGGCGTCGTCCGGCAGCCCGGTCCGTGGCAGCACCCGCGCGTCGGGCCCTGCGATGCACTCGACGGCCAGCGTCGCCAGCGCGGGGGTGTCGCCCGACCAGCCCTCGGCCGACGCGTCCTGCCGCGCCTCCTCCGGCCCCCCCATATGGGACAGCGCCGCGATCCGGCTCGGCCCCCAGCCCCGCACGGCCAGCATCCGCGAGAGGTCCGAAGCGGTCCCCGGTCCATGCGCCAGGATGAGGAGCCGCGCCCCGGGCGTCACAAACGGCAGCACACCTTCGAGGGGCCGCCCATGCACGGTCAGGCACTCCACGCCGTCCATCGGCCAGCCCATCCGCGCGGCGGCCAACTGGAACGCTCCGGGATGGGGATGCACGACCGCCTCCCCCGGGAAGGCCGTCACGATGCTCTCTCCGGCCGAAAACCAGAGCGGATCGCCCGTCACCAGCACC
>CADCUU010000305.1 GCA_902805995.1 uncultured Rubellimicrobium sp. | reverse complement strand
GTCTTGCGCCGGGGCAGGGGCCTCTCGAACGGCAACTTCGCCGGGCGGATTGGCATTCTGGCCGAACCGGGAGGCGAGGACGAGGCCGCCCACGAGGAACAGCAGAAGGACGACCAGTATCCTCATCGTCCATCCTCCTGGGACGGCGTCCAGGGGGCCGCGCGCGGTCCGGATCGTGCCCCGAATGCATCAGAACGAAAAGTGAACATGCCAGACGACTCCTGCGGCTTGTGCCCTGGATCGGGGGCCTCTACATGCTCCGCATGACCGACGACCCAAAGACCCCCGAAGGCACCGACGGCGCCGATCCGTCGCTTCTGGTGACCGAACCGCTCCGCCGCGCCATCGGTGAGCGCTACCTCACCTACGCGCTGTCCACGATCATGCACCGTGCTCTCCCCGACGCGCGGGACGGCCTGAAGCCCGTGCACCGGCGCATCCTCTATGCCATGCGGGAGCTAAGGCTGTCGCCTACGGCGGGGTTCCGAAAGTCGGCCAAGATTTCCGGCGACGTCATGGGCAACTACCACCCCCACGGCGATGCCGCGATCTACGACGCGATGGCCCGCCTCGCGCAGGACTTCAACGTCCGCTACCCCCTCGTGGAAGGGCAGGGCAACTTCGGCAACATCGACGGCGACAACCCCGCCGCCGCCCGCTACACCGAGGCGCGCCTGACCGCTCTGGCCGAGGCCCTGATGGAGGGACTCGACGAGGATGCGGTCGACATGCGGCCGAACTACGACGGTACCCTGAGCGAGCCCGTCGTGCTTCCCGCCGCCGTCCCGCATCTCCTCGCCAACGGGGCCACTGGCATCGCTGTGGGCATGGCGACCTCCATCCCGCCCCACAACCTCGACGAGCTCATCTCCGCCTGCCTGGAACTTATCAAGAAGCCGGACCTGCCCGACGACAAGCTCCTGGAGCTCATTCCCGGCCCCGACTTCCCCACCGGCGGCATCCTAGTGGAGCCGCCTGAGCAGATCGCCTCCGCCTACCGCACGGGCCGCGGCTCCTTCCGACTCCGCGCTCGCTGGGCCGTGGAGGAGTTGGGCCGCGGCCAGCGCCAGATCGTCGTGACCGAGATCCCGTATCAGGTCCAGAAATCCAAGCTCATCGAGAAGCTGGCGGAGATCGTCACCTCCAAGAAGATGCCCGCCCTGGCCGATGTCCGGGACGAGAGCGCCGACGACATCCGCATCGTCCTCGAACCCCGCGCGCGGTCCGTGGACCCCGACATGCTGATGGGTATGCTCTTCCGCCAGTCGGACTTGGAGGTGCGCATCCCCCTCAACATGAACGTGCTGATCGACGGTCTCACGCCCAAGGTCTGCTCGATTCGCGAGGTGTTGCGCGCCTTCCTCGACCATCGGCGCGAAATTCTGGGGCGCCGCTCGCGCCACCGGCTCGAACGAATCGACCGGCGGCTGGAAGTGCTGGGCGGCCTCCTCATCGCCTTCCTCAACCTCGACCGGGTGATCGACATCATCCGCTACGACGACGACCCCAAGGCGGCGCTCCAGGCGGAAGACTGGGACAAGCCCCTCCCCAGGGCGCGGTCCGAGGCGGACTACAAATCGCCGCTGCCGTCGAAGGGCGACGCCGTGATCCCGCCCGGCGTCGGCATGACCGAGGTGCAGGCCGAGGCCATCCTCAACATGCGCCTGCGTAGCTTGCGCCGGTTGGAGGAGATGCAGCTCATCGCGGAACGTGACGCCCTGCTGGCCGAACGCGGCGACCTCCTCGCGCTGCTCGACGACGAGGGCCTCCAGTGGAAGGCCATTGCCACCGCGCTCAAGGAGTCGCGCAAGCAGTTCGGCGCCAAGTCCCCGGGCGGCGCGCGGCGCACAACCCTCGCTCTCGCGCAGGAAACCGCGGACATCCCGCCCGAGGCCATGATCGAGCGTGAGCCCGTCACCGTGGTCCTGTCCGAGATGGGCTGGATCCGGGCCATGAAGGGCCATGTCGGTGCCGAGGGGCTGCGCTACAAGGACGGCGACAAGGGCCGCTACCTCCTTCAGGCCGAGACGACGGACAAGCTCCTGGTCCTGGGGGCCAACGGGCGCGTCTTCACGGTGCCCGTCGCGGGCCTTCCCGGCGGCCGTGGCATGGGCGAGCCGCTGCGCCTGATGATCGACCTCGACGCGCCGGTCGTGGCCTTCCGGCTCCACCGTCCCGGCGGCAAGCTGCTCGTGGCGTCGGACCAGGGCGACGGCTTCATCCTGTCCGAGGACGAGGCGCTGGCCCAGACCCGCGCGGGCCGCGTCGTCCTGAACCTGCCCGACGGCGCACGGGCCGCTCACATGATTCCCGTCCAGGGCGACCACGTCGCGAGCATCGGCCAGAACCGCAAGATGCTGGTCTTCCCCCTGTCCGAACTCCCGGAGATGGGCCGCGGCAAGGGTGTTCGGCTGCAAAGCTTCAAGGATGGCGGGCTCTCGGACCTCCTCACGCTGACCCTCGCCGATGGCCTCACCTGGGCTCTTGAGGGCGGCAAGACGCGGCGGGAGCCTGACTTGGCGGAATGGCTCGGCAAACGCGGGCAGGCTGGGCGCATGGCTCCACGCGGCTTCCCGCGGGACAACCGTTTCGCCCTGCCAGTGGCGACCTGATCGCGACTTCGAAACGGGGCGGCCTTACGCGCCGCCTCGCTGGAGTTCGAAGGTGCGCGCATGCTCCACCTTCGTCACTTTGCCCTTCAGGCTCTCCGCGACTTGAGGACGCCTCGCGCGCCTGCGCGGACCCCCTTGCCATTATCCTGCCGGTCCCATAAATCGCGCCCGGATATGCGAGGCCCTGTCGGCCTCCCGCAAATGCAGGAATGACGGCATCATGGCCAAGGCCAAGTTCGAACGCAACAAACCGCACGTGAACATCGGCACGATTGGGCACGTGGACCATGGCAAGACGACGCTGACGGCGGCGATCACGCGGTATTACGGCGACTTCAAGGCGTATGATCAGATCGACGCGGCGCCGGAGGAGCGGGCGCGCGGGATCACGATCTCGACGGCGCATGTGGAGTACGAGACGGCGAACCGTCACTACGCGCATGTGGACTGCCCCGGCCACGCCGACTACGTGAAGAACATGATCACGGGTGCGGCGCAGATGGACGGGGGCATCCTGGTGTGCGCGGCGTCCGACGGCCCGATGCCGCAAACGCGCGAGCACATCCTTCTGGCGCGCCAGGTGGGCGTGCCCGCTCTGGTCGTGTACATGAACAAGGTGGACCTGGTGGACGACGAGGAGCTCATCGAGCTCGTCGAGATGGAGCTTCGCGAGCTTCTGTCCTCCTACGAGTTCCCCGGCGACGACATTCCGATCATCAAGGGCTCGGCCCACCAGGCGATGATCGGCGAGTCCAAGGAGATCGGCGAGGACTCGATCCGCGCGCTGATGGCCGCGGTGGACGAGTACATCCCGACGCCGGTGCGCGCCGTGGACCAGCCCTTCCTGATGCCCATCGAGGACGTGTTCTCGATCTCGGGCCGCGGCACGGTGGTGACGGGCCGCATCGAGCGGGGCGTGCTCAACGTGGGCGACGAAGTGGAGATCGTGGGCATCCGCGACACC
>CADCUU010000304.1 GCA_902805995.1 uncultured Rubellimicrobium sp. | reverse complement strand
TGATCCTGTCCCACGACCTGAGGATCGAGGATGCGCGAGGTGGAGTCGAGCGGGTCCACGGCCGGATAGATGCCGAGTTCCGAAATCGCGCGCGACAGCACCGTGGTGGCGTCGAGGTGGGCGAACGAAGCAGCCGGCGCCGGGTCGGTGAGGTCGTCGGCGGGCACGTAGATGGCCTGAACCGAGGTGATCGAGCCGTTGCGGGTCGAGGTGATCCGCTCCTGCAGGGTGCCCATGTCGGTGGCGAGCGTCGGCTGATAGCCCACGGCCGAAGGAATACGGCCGAGGAGCGCCGACACTTCGGAGCCCGCCTGGGTGAAGCGGAAGATGTTGTCCACGAAGAACAGCACGTCCGTGCCCGAGGCGTCGCGGAATTGCTCCGCGATGGTGAGGCCGGTCAGGGCCACGCGGGCGCGCGCCCCCGGGGGCTCGTTCATCTGGCCGTAGACAAGGGCCACCTTGGACTTCTCGAGGTCGTCCATGTTGATGACGCCGGACTCGATGAACTCGTGGTAGAGGTCGTTCCCCTCACGGGTCCGCTCACCCACGCCGGCGAACACGGAGAAGCCCGAGTGCACCTTGGCGATGTTGTTGATGAGTTCCTGGATGAGCACGGTCTTGCCCACGCCGGCGCCGCCGAAGAGGCCGATCTTGCCGCCCTTAGAGTAGGGGGCGAGCAGGTCCACGACCTTGATCCCCGTCACGAGGATCTCGGACTCGGTGGACTGCTCGGCAAAGGCCGGGGCGATCGCGTGGATCGGGCGCTGCTCCGTCGCGGCGACGGGGCCCTTCTCGTCGATGGGCTCGCCGATCACGTTCAGGATGCGGCCCAGCGTGCCCGGACCCACGGGGACCGAGATCGGCGTGCCGGTGTCGCGCACCAGCGCGCCACGGACGAGACCGTCCGTCGCATCCATGGCGATGGTGCGCACGGTGCTCTCGCCCAGGTGCTGCGCCACTTCAAGCACGAGGCGGCGGCCGTTGTTGGTGGTTTCGAGGGCGTTCAGGATCTCGGGCAGGTGGCCCTCGAACTGCACGTCCACGACGGCGCCGATGATCTGGGTGATTCGCCCCGTAGGGGTCGTCGCGTCCAATGCCATATTGCTACCCTTGCGGTCAGAGCGCCTCGGCGCCCGAGATGATTTCGATGAGTTCCTTGGTGATCGCGGCCTGGCGCGACCGGTTGTACTGGATCGTCAGCCGGTCGATCATGTCGCCCGCGTTGCGCGTGGCGCTGTCCATGGCCGACATCCGGGCGCCCTGCTCCGAGGCCGCGTTTTCCAGCAGCGCCGCGAAGACCTGCGTGGCCACGCCGCGCGGCAGCAGATCGGCGAGGATCGCCTCTTCGCCGGGCTCGTAATCGTAGTTGGCCGACGCGCCGGCATCCTCGAAGCTCGCGGGGATCACCTGCTTCATGGTCGGGGTCTGGGAGATCACCGACTGGAAGCGGCTGTAGAAGATCGTCGCCACGTCGAACTCGCCTGTCTCAAAGCGGGCGATGATGTCGCGGCCGACCCGCTGCGCCACGCCGTAGCCCATCCGCTTTTCGGCGGACAGGTCCACATGCGCGACCATGTGCGCGCCGAGGTCGCGACGGAGTGCGTCACGGCCCTTCTTGCCCACGGTCATAATCTTCACGGTCTTGCCCGCTCGGATCAGTCGGTTGGCCTCGGCCCGCGCCATGCGCGAGATCGAGGAGTTGAAGGCCCCGCAGAGCCCCCGCTCCGAGGTCATGACGACGAGCATGTGCACCTCGTCACGCCCCGTCCCCGACAGGAGACGCGGCGCGGAGGGCGAGGACGCGGCCCCGGCCGCGAGCCCCGCCATCACGGCGTTGAAGCGCTCGGTGTAGGGGCGCGCGGCCTCGGCCGCATCCTGCGCGCGGCGCAGCTTGGCGGCGGCGACCATCTGCATGGCCTTGGTGATCTTCCGGGTGGATTTCACCGAGGCGATGCGGTTCTTCAGGTCCTTTAGGCTGGGCATCCCCTACCGTCCCTTACGCGAAGTCGCGCGCGAATTCGTCGAGCGCGGCACGGATCGCCTTCTCGGCGTCGCCCGCGATCTTCGGATCCTGCGTGGTGATCATGTCGAGCACGTCACGACGGCGGTTGCGGAGGTGGTTCAGCAAGCCCGCCTCGAAGCGGCCCACATCCTTCACCGGAACCTTGTCCAGATAGCCCTTGGTGCCCGCATAGATGACGCAGACGATCTCGGCGTTGGTCAGCGGCGAGTACTGCGGCTGCTTCATCAGCTCCGTCAGGCGCGCGCCACGGTTCAGCAGCTGCTGGGTGGACGCGTCGAGGTCCGAGCCGAACTGCGCAAACGCGGCCATCTCGCGGTACTGCGCGAGTTCCAGCTTCACGGGGCCGGCGACCGACTTCATCGCCTTCGTCTGGGCCGAGGAGCCCACGCGGGACACCGACAGACCCGTGTTCACCGCCGGGCGGATGCCCTGGTAGAACAGCTCGCTCTCAAGGAAGATCTGGCCGTCGGTGATCGAGATCACGTTCGTCGGGATGTAGGCCGAGATGTCGCCGGCCTGCGTTTCCACGATGGGAAGCGCGGTGAGCGAGCCCGAGCCGTTGTCCTCGTTCAGCTTGGCCGAACGCTCCAGCAGGCGGGAGTGGAGGTAGAACACGTCGCCGGGATAGGCTTCGCGCCCCGGCGGACGGCGCAGCAGCAGCGACATCTGGCGGTAGGCCACGGCCTGCTTGGACAGGTCGTCATAGATGATCACGGCATGGCGGCCGTTGTCGCGGAAGTACTCCGCCATGGCGGTCGCGGCGTAGGGCGCGAGGAACTGCATCGGCGCGGGGTCCGAGGCGGTCGCGGCCACGACGACGGTGTAGGCGATGGCGCCCGATTCCTCGAGGCGACGGACGAGCTGCGCCACGGTGGAGCGCTTCTGGCCCACGGCGACGTAGACGCAGTAGAGCTTCTTGCTCTCGTCGTCCCCGGCGGCCTCGTTGTAGACCTTCTGGTTGATGATCGTGTCGAGAGCGATCGCCGACTTGCCGGTCTGGCGGTCGCCGATGATGAGCTCGCGCTGGCCGCGGCCGATCGGGATCATCGCGTCGACGGCCTTCAGGCCGGTCGCCATCGGCTCGTGCACCGACTTGCGGGGGATGATGCCGGGGGCCTTCACGTCGGCTACGCGGGTTTCGGTCGCGGCGATGGGGCCCTTGCCGTCGAGCGGGTTGCCGAGCGCGTCCACGACGCGGCCCAGCAGCGCGTCCCCGGCGGGCACGGACACGATGGACTGGGTGCGCTTGACGACGTCCCCTTCCTTGATGTCGCGGTCCGAGCCGAAGATCACGCAGCCGACGTTGTCGGTTTCGAGGTTGAGCGCCATCCCCATGATGCCGCCCGGGAACTCGACCATCTCGCCGGCCTGGATGTTGTCGAGGCCGTAGATGCGCGCGATGCCGTCGCCGACGGACAGCACGCGGCCCACTTCGGCCACCTCGGCCTCGCGGCCGAAGTTCCTGATCTGGTCACGAAGGATGGCCGAAATCTCGGCCGCTTGGATCGCCATTTATCCGACCTCTTTCATCATGTTCTGCAATTGGCCCAGCTGGGCGCGGATCGACGTGTCGATCATGCGCGATCCAATCTGGACGACGAGTCC
>CADCUU010000303.1 GCA_902805995.1 uncultured Rubellimicrobium sp. | reverse complement strand
TTTCATCACCGCGTTCCCGGAGCGGCTCCTAACCGGCGCGCGCCCCGAACCCGCCTTCCTCATCACCAAGCCCTATTCCGAGGAACAGGTGCGCTCGGCGGTGAGTCAGGCCATGTTCTTCGCTTCGACCGAGACCCTGGCCGCCTGACCCATTCCCCTGGGGCTGGGCCCGCGCCGCTCGGTCGATCCCCCCGGGCCGTCCTCCCCCGGCCCGGGGGGCCACCCCGCGGACGGGGGCCCTTCAGCCCACGCCATCCACGAGATGACTGAGGATGCTGCCCGTGGAGAAGGGCCGCACGAGCACCGCATAACCGAGTTCGGCTCCCTCGGCCTCCGCATCCTCGCCCAGCAGCACGACACGCCCGCCGCACCGGCCGACGGCCTCGGCCAGCGCCGAGCCCTCGTAGGCCCGGGGCGACTGTCCTACGAAGGCCACGGCCAGCCGGTCCACCCCGGACAGCTTCGACAGGGCCTCCGCCTCCGAGGCGGCGGTGACCACGCGCGCCTGCGGGTCCACGTCGGTGATCGTCAGCGCGATGTCCTGCGCCACCAGCACATGGCGGAGCACGATGAGATAGGTGGCGGGCCCGTCGCCCCCCTTCGGCATGGCTGTCATCTCGGCCTTCCCCACCTTTGCAACCCGGCGCTTATGGAACCCCCACGATCCCGCCGCATTAAACCACGACATAGGATACACCGCTTTGCTGGCCCCGATCCATCCATGATGACAGTTCCCTGCCGGTCCTGTCCGCTCCGGCGTCAGCCGCTCTTCGTGCCCTTCACGCCCGAGGAGGTGGCCTTCATGGAGCACTTCAAGATGGGCGAGCTTGTGGTGGACCCCGGCACCACGATCCTGATGGAAGGGTCCAACAGCCCCCAGCTCTACACCGTCCTGCGCGGCCAAGGCGTGCGCTACAAGACGCTGCCGAACGGGCGGCGGCAGGTCATCAACTTCCTGTTCCCCGGCGACTTCACCGGCCTCCAGGCGGGCCTCATGGGCGAGATGAAGCATTCGGTGGAGGCGCGGACGCGCATGATGCTCTGCGTCTTCGACCGTTCGAAGCTCTGGGAGGTGTTCCGCAACTCGCCCCAGCGCGCCTACGACCTCACCTGGATCGCCGCCGTGGAGGAGCACTTCCTGGGCGAGACCATCGCGAGCCTCGGCCAGCGCGACGCGGGGCAGCGCCTGGCCTGGGCTCTTCTTCGGATCTGGCAGCGGCTGCGCGCGGCGGGGGTGGGGGCCAACGGGACCGTCCCCCTGCCCTTCCGCCAGCAGGACCTCGCGGATGCGCTGGGGCTGAGCCTCGTGCACACGAACAAGACGCTGGCGCGCTTTCGCAGCCGCCAGCTTTGCGACTGGTCCGACGGCGTGCTGCGCATCCTCGACGCCCCCGCGCTGGCCGCGACCGGCCTCGTGGAGATGGAGGAGCCCGAGCGGCGCCCCCTGATGTGAGAGGTCAGCCGATCACCGGGGATTCCAGGAACGCCAGGAGCCTGCGCTCTGGCACCGACAGGCCGGGGATGGGCTCCGGGGCGCCCAGCGCGGGTGCGTCCTCGCCGGCGAGGGCCAGCACGCGGGGATGGATATAGGCGGACTTGGCCACGGCGGGCGTGTTGTGGAGCCGCTCCGACGCGGCGAGGGCGAGGTCCTTGATCTTGGGCCGGTCGCCCTGCTCCACCCTCTCATAGGCTGCGAGCGTCCCGGCCCAGGTGCGGAAGGTCTTGGCGGTGAAGGCCAGCTCCTCGTCGCCATCGGCCTCGTCGAGATAGGCGTTGAGCTGCGTGGAACTGAGCGTATGCGCCTGCCCCATGCGGTCCACCCAGGTCAGCAGTTCCGCCCCCGGAAGGTCCGACGCCTTCTCCAGGATCCGCAGGAGGCGGCGGTCCTTGAGCTGCCGCCGCACGCGCTGCCCGGACTTGGCCTTGAAGTCGAGCCGGATCTCCCCCTCGCGCAGCTTGACGTGCTTGTTGCGCAGGGTGAGCGCGCCGAAGCTGCCGTTCTCCCGCGCGTATTCCTCGTTGCCGACCCTCAGCGACAGCCGGTCGATCAGCGTCACGGCGGCGGCCAGGGCAAAGCGCGCCTCGCCCGGGGCGGCGCGGAGGTCGCGTGCCACGCGGTCGCGGATCGCAGGCAGGCAATGCGCGAATTCCACGAGTCGGTCGAACTTGTTGCCCGACCGGTGCTCGCTCCAGAGCGCGTGGTAGCGGTACTGCTTGCGCTCCCGCACGTCGAAGCCCGTGGCCTGGAGATGGCCGTGGGGCAGCGGACACATCCAGACGTTCTCGTAGGCCGGGGGCACGCCCAGCTTCTCCAGCCGTTCACGCTCAGGACCTCTCTCGATGGTGGTGCCATCGGGGGCGAGGTAGCTGAAGCCCTTGCCGCGCCGCATCCTGCGGATCCCCGGCATGGCATCGGTCACGTAGACGAGGCCTCGGGGCACCTCGACCGCTGGGACTTCGGGGCTGTCGAGAAGCTCCGCCTCCAGCGCCTCAATGAGGATGTCGTCCTTCACGCCCGCTCCACCTCGGAGGACAGCTTGAGCACCTGGTCCCCGTCCTCCTGCTCGATGAGGAGGGCGGGGTTCTCCGGGGAGCCGTTGCGGTGGATGTCGTAGCCCTTGATCTTGCGCTCCACATGACGGTCGAAGCTTTCCTTCACGGTGCCCGTCGCCGTCCCGGAGCCCCAGTGCCACCGCACCTTGTCGCCGACCTTCATGGTGAACTCCGATATCCTGTGGGGCAGGAACGCCGTGCCCCCGCCCCAGGGTTCCAGGCCCGGGAGTCCGGGGGCATCAACCGGGCGTGACCCGCTGGATGGTCCCTTCATCCATGAGGATGAGGAGAGAGCCGTCGGGAAGCTCCTCCACGTCGCGGGCGCGGCCCAGGCCGGGCAGGACCCGCTCCTCGCCGACGACCCGGTCGCCGTCGAGCTTGACCCGCACCAGGCCCTCGGCCTGAAGGCCGCCGATCAGGATGTCGCCCTGCCAGTCGGGGAAGAGGGAGCCCTCGTAGACGTCCATTCCGCCGGGGGCGATCACCGGGTCCCAGTAGTAGACGGGCTCCGCGAACCCCTCGGCGCGCGGCTCTCCGCTGCCCACGGGGGAGCCGTCGTAGTTGAGGCCGTAGCTCACCACCGGCCAGCCGTAGTTGGTGCCTTGGTCGATGAGGTTCAGCTCGTCGCCGCCCAGGGGGCCCATCTCGCTGACCCAGAGCCGCCCCTGCCCGTCGAAGATTGCGCCCTGCACGTTGCGGTGGCCGAGGGTCCAGATCTGCGCGCCGTCTTGGCTGATGCGCATGATCTTGCCCCAGGTGGCCTCCGGGTCCTGCGCAAGCTCGCGCGCGGGGGCGGCGGAATGCTCGCCCGTGGTGACGTAGATCGCGCCGTCGGGGCCCACCAGGACGCGGGAGCCGTAATGCATGGGAGAGGGCGAGGGCGGGTTCTGGACGAAGATGTCGCCGACCTCGGTCAGCTCGGTCCCGTCCGCCGACAGGAGCCCCTGCGCGGCGGCGGTGGCGACCTGTCCCCCGCCCATGGGCTTGGAATAGGTCCAGAAGACCCGCCGGTCCTCGGCGAAGTTCGGGGACACCGTCACGTCGAGAAGGCCGCCCTGCTCGCGCGGGTCCACCTCGGGCA
>CADCUU010000302.1 GCA_902805995.1 uncultured Rubellimicrobium sp. | reverse complement strand
TGTTCCACCGGCTGAACCTCGGCAACGGCAAGCCCGTCGGGGCGCCGAGCCGTCAGGGCAATCCGCTGGCTTTCCTGGGGCGCTTCCTTCAGCGGCCCCGGCTTGTCGCGGGATGGACTTTCGCCACCCTCCGCTCCTGCGGGTGGTGGGTCTACATCGTCTATCTGCCCTATTTCTGCATCACCAACGGATTGGGTGACACGGTGGGCGGCGCGGCTGTCTCCATCACCAACTCGTTCCTCTTCGCCACGCCCTGGCTCCTGCGCCTCATGCAGCGGCTCTCGGTCCGCCGTGCCGTGCGCTGGAGCTTCGCCTACACTGCGATCCTCTTCCTCCTGGCGGGGATCCTGGCGCACTGGCCGTGGGCGACCGTGGTGTGCCTCGCACTTTCGGCGCTGGGCCTCATCATGCTCGACGTCTGCGGGTCGCTGCCCTTCCTCATGGCCGTCAAGCCCTCGGAGCGGACGGAGATGGCCGCCGTCTATTCCAGCTTCCGGGACGTATCGGGCATCCTGTCCCCAGCGGTCGGCGGGGCGATCCTGCTGATAGCCCCGGTTTCCGCCATCTTCGTCGCTTGCGGCGCGGGGCTGGCGGCCGCCTGGGCCGTCGCGGCGACGGTGCATCCGCGGCTCGGCCGGCCCAAGAGCATGGCGCCCTGAGCAGGCACCGCCATCAGTTAGCTGGCCTCAGGCCCGGTTGGCCCCGGGGACCCAGAGCACGTCCGCCTTGCCGCCGTCATTCGCCATGCGCGCCGCGACAAAGAACCAGTCCGACAGGCGATTAAGGTAGCGCAGCGCTGACCCGTTCACCGCATGCTGCTCGGACAGAGCAACGGTCAGCCGCTCCGCCCGCCGCGACACGGTCCGGCACAGGTGCAGATGCGCCGCGAGCGCGCTGCCCCCCGGCAGGACAAAGCTGCGCAGCGGCTGGAGTTGCGAGGTCATGGCGTCGATCCCGGCCTCCAGCCGCGCAACCTGCGCCTCGGTCATCCGCAGCGGCGCATGGGCTGCGTCGCCGCCTTCGGGCCGGCACAGATCGGCGCCGAGGTCGAACAGGTCATTCTGGATGGCCAGAAGGTCCGCGTCCACCGCTCCCCCGGCATGGAGCCGCGCCAGGCCGAGGCAGGAGTTCAGCTCATCCACGGTCCCGTAGGCCTCCACCCGCAGGGCGTGCTTGCGCACTCGCGTGCCGTCGCCCAGCGCGGTGTCCCCGCCGTCGCCCGTCTTGGTGTAGATGCGGTTCAGCACGACCATGGCTCAGGCCCCCCGGTTTCGCAGCCAGACGTAAAGCAGGATCAGCGCCACCGCGACCGCCTGCATGATGATGCGCCAGCGCATGATGCGGTTGGCGTTGCGCTTGTGGAACTCGCCCCCCCGGCCAAAGCTGCCGACGCCCAGCATCAGTATGCCAAGGACGATCAGCACCGCCAGGACGACAAGGAGGAAGAGGGGATCGCGAAAGTCCATGAACCGCTCCCGTATGGTCAGGGAGGGTTTAGCGGACAGTGGGCGGAAGGGAAGGCCGCATTTGCGTCGACACCCCTCCGCCCGACTGGTCGGGACGCTAGACGCGCCCCAGGACCCAGTGCAACGCCTTGGATGGCAGGACCCGCCGCAGCGCCCCCGCGACATGGGTGGGCGCGGTGACATAAAGCCGCGCCGCCGGACGCGGGCTGTCCAGCGCCTGGGCCAGACGCTCGGTCACGGCGGTCGGGGGCAGCTCGAACCGGTCGGAGTGGCCGGCGCTGTAGAGACGGTGCAGCACCGCCTGGTACTCGTCCCGGCGCGCCGAGGCCTTCCAGTCGATCCAGCGCTCGAAATGCGGAATGGCGTTCTGGCGGAGCTTGGAGGCGATGGGCCCGGGCTCGATCAGGACCACATGGATGCCCGTGCCCTGCATCTCCAGCCGTAGCACCTCGGTCAGGCCTTCCAGCGCGAACTTGGACGCCACATAGGCCCCCCGCCAGCGCGCGCCCACAAGGCCCAGCACCGAGGAGCAGTTGACGATCCGCCCATGCCCCTGGCGCCGCATGACCGGGATCACACGGCGGGTCAGCTCGTGCCAGCCGAACAGGTTGGTCTCGAAAATCTCGCGCAGCCCGTCGGTGGGCAGGTCCTCGACCGCGCCGGGGCAGGCGAAGGCCCCATTGTTGAACAAGGCGTCCAGCGTGCCGCCCGTGGCCTCCAGCACCTCCGCCAGGGCCGATTCGATGGAGGCGGGATCGGTATAGTCGAGGCGGGGGCTTTCGAAGCCCTCATGGCGCAGGCGCTCGCAATCCTCCTCCTTGCGGCAGGATGCGAAGACGCGCCAGCCGCGGGCCCGCAGCCCCAGGGCGGCGTTGGCGCCGATCCCCGAGGAGCAGCCGGTGATCAGGATGCTGCGCCGCCGAGCGGCGGGGGCGGGGGCGTGATCTGCCATGGATCGTCTCCGGTCTTGGGTCTGGGGTTGCTTAGCGTGCGACCTAGGAGGTCGGAAGCGGGCTCAGTCCGGCCCCGGCGCAACAAATCGTGCGGCGACCCAGCCGTCCTCTCCGCCCGCGCTACGCACACGCAGCCAGTCGCCTTGCTCCTCCAGCACCTCCACCTCGTCGTCGAGGGACAGCACCTCCAGCACCGCCCGGTCCGTGCCAGGTCCTTCACGCAGATTGACGCGGTCGGCCACCATGCGCCGGATGTCCGCCTCGGGAGCCGCGGGGGTGAGCCGGAGGTCCGGCCCCGGAGGCAGCGTGGGTCCCGGTTCGGCCTGTGGAGCGGGCTCCACCAAGGGAGGCTCGGCTGGCGCGGACTCGGCCAAGGCGGGTTCGGCTAAAGCGGGTTCAGCCAAGCCGGGTTCGGACGGTGCGGGGTCGGCCAAGGCAGGCTTGGCTGGCGTAGGCTCGGGCGGTGCGACGTCGGACTGGGCTGACCCATCAGAGGCGGGCTCGTCCCCGGCGGGAGAGGGGCCAGCAGACGGAAGAGGAGTCGTGGCCGAGGCAGGAGCATCATCGCCCGCCCCCGGCGTCGGCTCGGCTTCCGGACCTCCGGCCTCGGGACTGGCTCCAGATTCGGGCCCATCCTCGGCATCCATGGCGGCAAGGGCCTCCTCGGGACCGAGAGGCTCGGCCCGAAGGGGCTCGGCAGGCGTGCTCGGGGCGACCACGGCCTCAGGTTCCGGAGTCGTCTCCTCCGGCTCCGCTGTCTCGGTCGGCTCTTCGTCCGGCCTTTCCGACGTCGGATCAGGCTGGGGCATGGACGCCGGCTCTTCGCTTGGCCTGACCGGCTGCTCCAAAGCTGGTCCGGCCCCTGGAGGCTGCAACTCGGAGGGTGCCTCATCCGGCGCCGGCTCGGCCGGGCCGCTGCCCGCAGCATCGTCAAGGCGAAGGGTCACCGTCTCGTCCTCGGCCAGCTCCCCTATAGCTGCCGTCGCAGCCGCCCCGGATTCCTCCTCAGTCGTGACAGCCGCCTCGCCGCCCTCAGGCGCTTCGGTGGAGCTTCCGCCCTCCTCCGGCGAGGCAGCGGCCCCAGCCGGCGAGGTCTCCGCTTCCCCGGACGACACAGGCGCCTCGTCTTGCGCCGGGGCAGGGGCCTCTCGAACGGCAACTTCGCCGGGTGGATTGGCATTCTGGCCGAACCGGGAGGCGAGGACGAGGCCGCCCACGAGGAACAGCAGAAGGACGACCAGTATCCC
>CADCUU010000301.1 GCA_902805995.1 uncultured Rubellimicrobium sp. | reverse complement strand
TTTTCTATGATGAAGGGCCGGCCCCCGGACAGCGCCGCCTCAAGAAGCGGCTTGTTCTGCGTCCAGTCCTCGGGCGCGGTCAGGTCCTCAATGGTCCGGCCAAGGATCTCCTCGGGCCGCCGCCCGACGATCCTGGCATAGGTGTCGTTGACATAGACGAACCGCTGCTCCCGGTCGGACATGGCGATCCCGACCTCGGCCTGCTCGGCCAAAGCGCGGAATCGCTCCTCGCTGTGCCGGAGCGCCTCCTCGGCCCTGGCACGCTCCACCGCCGACCAGGTGCGCTCGGCCACCTCCTGCGCCAGCGCAACCTCGCCGGGCGTCATGTCGCGGGCTGCCGCGTAATGAACGGACAGGATGGCCAGCAGTCGCCCGCCCCGGACAAGCGGCACGTTCAGCGTGGCCCCGATCCGCCGGGCGGCATGGGCCGCCTTGTCGGCTTCGCCCAACACGGGATCGTTGGCGATATCGGGCCGGACCACGGCGCGGCCTGCCCGCATCTCGCGGAGGAGATCCTCGCCTAGGTCGTCGAACCGGCAGGATCTTTCGGATCCGGGCGCGTCGTCGGTGCAGTCGGGCGTGACGACCATCCCTCCGTCGCCCAGATTCTCGGCGTACACGGCGCCGCTGGCGCGCAGATGCTCCCCCAGAAGCCGCGCGGCCACCGTCTGGACCTCGACCGGGTTCCCCAGGGAGCGAAGCGCGTCGGACAAGCGAAGGAGGAACGTCTGCCGCTCCTGGCCTCGGCGCAGGGCCTGGTCGGCCAAGATGTGCTCTGTCGTGTCCGTCAGGCGCACGAGCACCCCCACAACCCGCCCGTCGCGTTCGCGCACCGGGGTGTAGGTCAGGTCGAACCAGTGATCCCGCGGCGCAGCGCCGCGTTCGGCCAGCTGCAGCGGCTGGGCACGGACATGCGCCTCCTCTCCACCCAGCGCTCGCGCGAACTGCTCTTCGAACATGTGCCTCAGGTCGGGCCAGACCTCGAAGGCGGATCGGCCCAGGGCGGCCGGGTGGTCGTTGCCGATGCGGCGGGCATAGGGCTCGTTGTAGATGAGCGCGGCGGAGGGCCCCCACATCAGGCACATCATCGTGCCCGAGCCGAGCATCAGGTCCACGATCGTCCGCAAGGCCGGCGACCAGCCCTCGACCGGTCCGAACGGCGTCTTCGCCCAGGGATGCGCGCGAACGAGCCGGGCCGGCTCGGTCCCCCCAAGGGGCCAGTCTGCGGCGGCATCGTGCGGCGGCATTGCCGAACCTCCCTGCGGTCACGCGTCGGAGCCGGGTCCCGACACCTGAAAACTAGAACATCACGTCGCGGCGGCACCTGCCCGCAAGTTCACCATGACCGAGACGGCCCTGCATGACCAACCCGTTGTAGGACGGCGAGCGGCGGACTCCGCCCCAAGCCGCGCTTTCTCCGGTTCGCGCAACCTGGGTGGCTCAAGCGCCGAGGCCAGGGAACAGCCCCCCAGGGCGCAACCGCTCCCGCAACACGGGCAGCTTCCTCTGGAAGACCGGGCGAGCCGCCTCAATCCTCCCGGCGCATGAAGATCCAGATGCCGCCTTGCGAGGCGGGCTGCACGCGCACCGTCAGCTCGCGCTCCCGGTCGATGAAATCGCCCACATAGCCGAATTCAAGGTCGAGGTGCCCCGCGGCGCGCGCCTTCTCGATCCGGCCCCGGAAGCTCGGCGTGTTCATGCAAGGTGCGATCTGGCTGAAGAAGTCGAGCCCCAGCCGCTCCCGCTCGCCCGAGCCCGAGAGATGCCGCTCGGCCCGGCTGTAAACCTGCACCACCCCCTCCGGATCGAGCCGGATGGCCCCGAAGGGGAGCGCGTCCACCTCCGCCTCGGGCAGGGCTTCCACCTTCCGGGCAAGGTCCGGGTCTTCGAACTCGGGACGTGTCGATGACTTCAAGTTCAACCCCTGTGGTCCGGCATCGGCGCATCCGACTCGTCGAACTGGATCAGGCCCAGCAGCTGCGAGATGTTCGCCCCGTCCACGGAGAAGGGCAACAGCAGGCGTTCGAACCGCACGACCCTGTCGCCCAGCCGCAACCTCGCCCACTCATAGGTCGGCGCCAGCGTCGCGAGGCAGCGCTGGTAGGCCTCCTCCATGGAGCCCAGCGCCACCTCGGCCTCTGGCGTGATGAGACGGCCTTCCCAAGGCTCGCCCAGACGCTGGCTCAGGTCCTCGCCCACGGTCAGGACACGGAAATCCAGCCGTGCACCCTCGGATTCCGGCCGCAGCAGGATCATCGCCCCGGTGTCGAGGCCCGCGGCGTCGAAGTTCGTAAGGTCGGGCAGGCGCCGCCCGCTGCGTGCGCCGCTCCACCGCTCATGGGCGAGGCGCAGGTTCGGCGCCTTCATCCGGAGCAGAAGCCGCTCGGGCTCACGCGGGGGCGTGCCCAGCCGCTCGGCCGCCCGGCTGTCGATGCGGCCCAGGACCCGCAGGATATGCAACTCCAGCGTCGGGCCGGTGAAGGGCTTGGTCAGGACCGCCTCGCCCTCCAGACGATGCTCGCCGGTGAAGCCAGTCATGAAGACCACCGGCAGGAACGGCCGCTCGGCCCGAAGCTGCCGCGCGAGGGTCGGGCCGTCGCTGCCGGGCATGACTACGTCCGACAGCAGCAGGTCGATGCCGTGGATCCGCGAAAGGGCCAGGGCGGCGCCAGCGCTCGCCGCCTCGATCACGGAATAGCCCAGGTCCCGCAGATAGGCCGCCGTGACCGGGCGTACCTGTTCGTCGTCGTCGACGACCAGAAGGGTCGCGCGGCCATGCAACGCCGGCGACACGATCGGCGCGACCGCCTCGGCCGAGGCCGCAATGGCCGAGCGCGGCAGGAAGAGCGACATGGTCGTCCCCTGCCCCGGCGTGCTCTCGACATGGATCGCGCCGCCCGCGCCCTGGACGAAGCCATGCACCTGCGCGAGTCCGAGCCCGGTGCCCTGCCCCACCGGCTTCGTGGTGAAGAACGGCTCAAAGACGCGCGCGATGGTGGGGGCGTCCATGCCGACGCCGGTATCGGCCACCGTCAGCACGACGTGGTCCCCCGGGCCGAGCAGCCCAGGCCGCCATTCCCCCGGCCGGAGATTGCGCACGCCGACCCGAAGCGTCCCCTCGCCCTCCATCGCGTCCCGCGCATTGATGGCAAGGTTCAGGAGAGTGACCTCCAGCTGATGGGGGTCCACCAGCACCGGCCAGGCGTTCGGGGCGATGTCGAACTGGCAGGCGACCCGCGCGCCCACGGTGTGGCAGATCATCCCCTCCAGGCTGGCAACCAGCTCCCCCGTCTCCACGACCTTCGGGGCCACGTCCTCCCGCCGCGCGAATGCCAGCATCTGGCGCACAAGGGCGGCGGCCCGGTCGCCGGCCTTTTGTCCCTGCTCGATGATCGGCTTCAGCTTCGGGTTGTCCACCCGGCGGTCCAGCACCGCGAACGCGCCTTGCACCGCGGCCAGGATATTGTTGAAATCATGCGCCACGCCGCCCACGAGCTGGCCCAGCGCCTCCATCTTCTGGGCCTGGAGCAGATGGCTCTGCGCCTCCTCCCGCCGGGCCATCTCCTCGCGCAGCGTGCGCGCCACCTCCTCCAGGGCCGCCGTGCGTTCGGCCACCCGGGTCTCCAGCTCGGCCTTGGCCCTTTCGACGTCCAGGCGGCTTTCGGCTAGGGCCTGTCGTGTTTCCACGATTTCATGGATGTCGGTGCAGGTGCCCATCCAGCGGATGATCTCGCCCGCGTCGTTGCGGATCGGCAGCGCCCGGCCCAGCACCCACCGGTACTCGCCCGAATTGTGGCGAAGGCGATACTCGATCTCGTAGGGCTCCCCGGACCCAAGGCTCTGGGACCACCGCGCCAAGGACCTGGCCTGATCCTCGGGATGGAAGATCTCGTTCCAGCCCTCGCCGTCGGTGGAACCCTCGGCCACGCCGGTGAACTCGTACCAGCGCGCGTTGTAGAAGTCGTGGAAGCCGTCGGGGAGCGTGGACCAGACGATCTGGGGCATCGCGTCGGTGATCGCACGGAACCGCGCCTCGCTTTCGGCCAGCCGCTCATCCGCCCGCTTGCGGTCGGTGACCTCCACCACGACCCCGATGAGGCCCATCACCTCGCCGGAGCCTGAAAGCAACGGGAAGTAGTTGGCCAGCCAGTCGCGCGGGACCCCCGGCAAGGCCGGCGTCTCTCCGTGCAGGCTCACGTCCAGCACGGGCTCGCCCCGCTCCAGCACCGGTCGGTACACCTCGACGAGGTGGTGGGCTAGGTCAGGGACGACCTCCCACATGGTCCGGCCCAGGCTCTCCTCGACCGGGACGCCGTTGATCTCCGCCATATGCGCGTTGATGCGCGTCAGCCGGTAGTCGCGGTCAACAGTGCAGAGCCCCACCGGCGCATGGAGGTAGAGCTGGTCGAGCTCGGCCAGGCGGTCCCGCGCCAGCGCCTCGCTTTCCACGAGCTGCCGCTCGGTCCGCACCCGCTCCACCGCCGACCAGAGCCGCTCGGCGACCTCCTCGGCCAGGGCCACGTCGGACGGCGACCAGTCGCGCGGCTCGTGATGGTGGATGAAGAGGAGCGCCGTCATCCTCCCGTCGCGCAGCAGCCCGCGGTTCAGGATCGCCCGCGTGCCAATCCCACGGTAGGCCTCCAGCACCTGGGCGGCGTTGGTACGGAAGTCCGCGGCCACGTCGGGGATGACGATGGTCGCGCCCGCCTTCATGTCGGCAATGAACTGCGGCCCGAAATCGTCCATGCGCCAGGTGCCCCTCACCGAGGGGACCCGTCCGTCGCCCCAGACGCAGTGAACGGCGATGTGCTGACCCGACTCGTCCACCTCGGCAAAGCCCACCTGCGCCACGCCCAGATGCCGGCCCAAACGTTCCGTCGCAGCGTCCATCATGCTGGCTGGATCGTCCAGGGTTCGCAGGGCATCCGCCAGATCGAGTCGGAAGGCCGCGG
The DNA here is from genome assembly GCA_902805995.1 of uncultured Rubellimicrobium sp. Lineage (GTDB taxonomy): Bacteria > Pseudomonadota > Alphaproteobacteria > Rhodobacterales > Rhodobacteraceae > Rubellimicrobium. Next base: position 8,167 of record CADCUU010000301.1, on the reverse strand, counting down.
CGCGCTCGCTGTCCTGCAGGGCCCGGAACTCAGCCTCGTCCACGGCGCCCCCGTCCGGCAGGGGCCGCACCACCGCGACGAAATGGTCGGCCGTCCCCCCCGGCGCCCGCACGATCCCCCCGGTAAGGTTGGCGCGCAGCACGCGGCCCGTCCGCGTGATGTAGCGCTTCTCCATGCTGTAGGACTCGGCCCGGCCGTCCAGAAGGGTGGCCACGTTGGCGAGGTCGGCGTCCAGGTCCTCCGGATGGGTGATCTCCTGGAACCCGCCCGCCAGCAGCTCCTCCCGGCTGTAGTCCAGCATCTCGCAGAAATGGCCGTTCACCTCGAGGAACCGCCCGTCCAGGGCCACGCGCGCGATGCCCACCGTGGCGTGCTCGAAGACGCCACGGTAGCGCGCCTCGTCCGCCGCGGCGGCGCGCGCCCTCATCTCTGTGATCTCGGTGATGTCCTCGATCGCGCCTACCACCTGCGCAGTGCGTCCCTCGGCGTCAAACACCGGATGGCAGAGGTCGCGGACGTATCGCAACTCGCCATCGGGGCGAAGGATCCGGTACTCGCGGCGCGTCGCCTCGCCCCGGCGCTGGCGCGACATGGCCTCCTGAACCTTGGGGCGGTCCTCGGGGTGGATCGCCTCCATCCAGGCCAGCGGATCGGCCACGAGCTCCGCGGCGGACCGGCCCCAGACCACCTCGTAGGCGGGGCTCACATAGCTGATCCGCCCGCTCCCGATCTCCACCTGATAGAAGACCTCGCGGACCGTCTCGGCGATGAGGCGGGCACGCTCGGCGGCCTCCTTCACGTCTGTCACGTCGCGCGCCACGCACAGGAGCCGCTCCGTCCGGCCCATCGCGTCGCGGATCGGCGTGATGATCACGTTCCACCATGCGAGGCCGCCGTCCGGCCTCCGGTGCCGCCCCACGAACCGCCCGACCCCGCCCGCCCGGGCGACTTCGATGGCCTGCTGCGCGGCGACATGGTAGCCCGTCCCGCGCCATCTCTCGACCCAAGGCCGCCCCAGGACATCCTCGACGCAGGTGGCGTCGGTGGAGGCGAGGCCCGCCGAGTTCAAGGACAGGACGCGGCCGTCCGGCGACAGGGTCTTGATGCTGTCGGTGGTCGCCTCCACGAGCCGCGCCGCAAAGGCCTCGGCAGCGCGCTGGTCCGTCCTGCACTGGTCCACCGTGGCGGACAGGGCCGCCGCGCGGGCCGCCCCGGCGCGCTTGGCGTCTTCGATGTCGGTGGCATGCCCGACCCAGCGCACCACCCGCCCATGTTCGCGCACGGGCGTCGCCCGGACCAGGAACCACGCATGATCCCCGTCGGCCGCACGTAGCCGGTACTCCACCTCGTAGGGCTCCGCCACGGCGACGGCGGCGATCCAGCCTTCCACGGTGGCCAGGCGGTCGTCGGGATGGATCGCCTCCGCCCAACCGGCGCCGAGCCATTCGTCCCGCCTCAGGCCCGTGAACTCCTGATAACGGGTGTTGGTGAAGATGCAGGCCCCCGAGGCGTCACAGACGAAGACCAGTCCCGGCAGGCTGTCGGCAAGGGCGCGGAAGTCCACTTCCCCTTTCCAGGCGGCGGGCTTGCGGCTCTGACTGTCGCGTTGGGTCGGATGACTCATGGCCGGGCCTTCCTCTAGGGAATGTTCGGGCAAAACTGGCCCGCACTGGACGCAGCAAACGACATAGCGACGCGGGGCCGAACACGGACGCACCGTCCGACCCCCCGGAAGCAGGCGAACTCTTTCATGCCGGCGCCCCTCCAAACAAGGGATAAACGCCCGGAAGCACGCATTCGAAGTGACGCACCACGGCGTCGTGGCACCCGCAGGCCACCGCTTCCAGCCCGGCGCGGTCCACGATGGTGATCCGCCCCCGCGCATAGGCGATGAGGTTGCGCGCCTGAAGCGAGGCCGCCACCGCCGTCACCGTGGTGCGCTGCACGCCCAGCATCTCGGCCAGGAACTCCTGGGTCAGCGGGACGAGGCTTCCCCCGGATCGGTCCTGCGCCATCAGGAGCCAGCGGCAGAACCGCGGCTCCAGGCTGTGCATGACGTTGCAGGCCACCGACTGGAGGATCTGCGCGATCAGGCAGTTGGCATAGCGCGAGATGGTGTCGCGAAGGCTGGGCGACTGCATCTTCAGCTCCTCCAGCCGCGCCGTGTCGATCCGCAGGGCCGGGCCCCCGATCTGCACCACGGCCCGGGCAAAGGCGGGCTTGTGGCCCATCGACACGATCCCGCCGATCGCCCCCTCGCGGCCCACGGTTGCCGTCTCGGCCAGGGCGCCGTCGGGCAGCGCGACCACGAGCGACACCATGGTCCCGTCGCAGGGAAAATGCGTGCTCACCACGTCGTCGCCCGCGTCGAACAGCATGGAGCCCCTGACAAACTGGACCGCGGCCAGATGGGGGGCCAGCAGGGCGCGATCCTCGTAGCCAAGGGCCGACAGAAGGCGGCTGGACGGGCCCACGCCTTTCGCCACGCCGGCGCGCCGCCGTCCCTGCCCCTGTCGCATCGTCAACTCGTCCCCCGGCTCACATCGGCACGCGGATCACAGGATCCGGACGCACCCCGCTTTCGGGTGAACTATAGCATCAGAAGGCACACGTCTGTCTACAACTCGACAGAAAGAAGACACGTTCGTCTGCTCGCCTGCCGTGTATTCCCGGCCTCCCGGTCAAGCTGCCGGGAGGGGATGGACCCCGGGCAGGACCCGCTCGAAATGGTCTCGGACCAGCGACGGACAGGGGCAGCACCGTGCCGACAAAGCGGGCCGGTCCAGGACCCGGATGTGCCCGCGCCGATAGCCGATCAACCCCTGCGCCTGAAAGGCCGCCGCGGTCTTCGTCACGTAGGTTCGGCCGACACCCAGCATCGCGCCCAAGTCCTCCTGGGTGAGGGGAAGATCCCCCCGCTCCTGTCGGTCCTGCACCCACAGCAGAAGGCTCGCCATCCGCTGCTCGAGCGTGTGCAGCCGGTTGCAGGCTACGGCCTGCAGCAGATACGCGAGCAGGCAGTCCGAATAGCGCGCGATGGCGTCCGCCAGGGTCGGGGAGCGGGACTGCGCCTCCTCCAGGGCATCGACCTCGATCCGGCAGGCCTCGCCGGGGATCTGGGCCACGGCGCGCACGAAGGCCGGCTTGCGCCCACGGCTCACGACCGCGCCCACCGCCCCCTCGCACCCGATGACGCCGGCCTGGGCCATCTCGGCCGGGGGCAACAGGACGACCAGCGCGATCGTCGTTCCGCCGCAGGGGAAATGGACCGAGGTGACCTCCTCCCCGGGTTGGAACAGCGCTTCGCCCTGGCGAAGGACCACCCTCGACAGGAGCGGCCGCAGGATGTTCCGATCCGCCTCGGACAAGCCTTCCAGAAGCCGGCTGCCCCGAAGGATGTCCGGACTTGATTCGCCTGAGCCCTGCCCCTCGGCCACGTCGTCCCCTCGCCTCGGTGTCCTCCGGCTCGGGCCGGCCCGGAGCCTATCGCCCCAGCCGCCACGTCCGGCATTGTTCTGCGCGGCGAAGGTAAGGCGCATCGCGCTGGCTTCCACCTCGGACGCGACAATGGGCCCCCGAACGCGAGGGCAGCGAACGGGCCCTCGCGACAGGACGCACCCCCACACAACCTAGCGACAGTCTCGAATCATTGAGGGCCGCGCCGCTCAGCCGCCCCGCCGCATCAGCCCACCGCCTGAGAGGCCAGCGCGAACCTGCGATGCGGGCCCGGCACCTGCGGCACGGGCCCCCGCCTCATGGAAATGCCACCCCCGACGGGCAGGAGGCCATGCGCGCCCAGCACAGCGCCAAGCCCCGTCCCCTCCGGGATGTCCACCCGCAGGAACCGGCCTGCGCAATGGGCCAGGACCGTCGCCAGCAGCGCCCGCGCTTCCTCCTTCGTGCGCGCCACGATAGGACCGGCCAGTTCCCCCCGGCCAAAGCGCCGCAGGGCCGCGAGGCCCGCAACCTCGCCCTCCTCCCGCAGCACGAGGATACGCCCAACACGCATCAGCGCCTCGATGAGCCAGCCCCGGTCCATGCCATTTGCCGCCCGGTCCAAGGCGATCAGCGCCGGCAGGTCGGCATCGCCCGCCCATTCCTCGGGAAGCCCGCCCGGGGCTGCCTCTGCGACCCCCTGGTGCTGGCTCACCTCGCCCCAGGGCTCGAACCCCAGCTTCGCATAGAGCGGCAGCCCTTCCGTTGTGGCCACGAGGTGCCACGTCTCAGCCGCCACCCGTCCCATGGCGTGCTCCACCACCTGCCGCCCAAGCCCCCGCCCACGCATGTCATCCGCCACGATGACCATGTTCACGGTCGCGACCGCCCCGAATGGGGATGCGACGGCCGTGGCCACCACCCGGTCCCCGCACAGCCCGACCACCCCGCGCGAGTTCGACAGGACCAGTGCCCAGTCCTCGGGGCGGTGGGCCCACCCTTCGGCCCAGGACAAGGCCACCGCCCCAGCCAGATGCTCCGGCCCCATGGGAGAGAAAACAGGTGCCGCGTCAGTCATCGTCACTCCTGGGGGTGCCCGTCGGGAGCAGGGCCGAAACCCCCGCCATCCCATGATCAGGACCCGCAAACAGCCCGAAAGCCAAGGTCCCGTCCCCCCGTTCAACAGGGCGGTGACCTGTTCGGCCGCCGTCGGGCAACCTGGACACCGCACTACCGAAGCCCTCCAAGACCCAACGCGGGCCGACCACCCCGCCCCCGAACCTCAGCCCGGCCCAAAGATCAGCGAGCGATGCGTGCTGACCCCGGCCATGGCCCCGTCCCCCACCGCGAGAGCCACCGACCCTGCCGCCCGCGCCGCATCCCCGCAGGCCATCACGCCCGGCACGGAAGTGCGGAAGATCCCGTCCACCGCGATGAACCGGCCCATCGGGCTCTCCTCCAGCCGGCAGCCCAACTGCCCCGCCAGCGTGCCCGAGGGCCGGGTGCGGCTCAGCGTGAAGAGCCCGTCGAGCGAGATCTCGCGCCCGTCCGCTAGGACCACGTCGGCCCGCTCCCCCGTGACGCGCGCGACCGGCGTCCGCTCCACCACGGCGCCCCGCCGTTCCAGCTCGGCACGCTGCTCGGCGTCGGGCTCGAAGGTCCCGTTCAGGAAGAACGTCGTCGGACCCCAGTCAGGCAGCAGGAGGGCGTGGTGCATGGACAGCTCCGACCCGGCGAGGACGCCGATCCGCCCCTGGTTCAGCTCGTAGCCATGGCAATACGGGCAGTGAAAGACCGACCGGCCCCAGCGCTCCGCAAGGCCCGGCACGTCCGGCAGGGTGTCGCTCACCCCGACAGCGAGGACCACGCGATCCCCCTGCACGGCGCCGTCTCCGATCTCGACGGCAAAGCCCTCGCCCGCGCGGCGGGCCGACAAGGCCAGCCCCGAATGCCAGGCCACGTTCGGATAGCGGAGGAGTTGGTCCCGCGCCTCCGCCACGATCTCGCCCGGCGCGCGCCCGTCCTGACCCAGGAACCCGTGCGAGGTCGCGGCAAAGCGGTTCCGGCGTTCCCCGGCGTCGATTACCAGCACCCGCCGTCGCGCGCGGGCCAACTGAAGCGCTGCCGAAATCCCGGCGTAGCTGCCTCCGATCACGATGGCCTCGTACATCATGCTGCTCTCCTTCCCGAACGGGCCTTGCGGCCACAAATAGAACTTCATGTGTTACATGATGGACGACCTGTCAAGGTGATGTCACAGTCTGAGTTGCGAAAGGCGCCCGGAGGGCCTAACTCCAGACAGGCCCGACCCGGGAAAGGAGCCTCCATGAGCAAGGACCTGCGCCTGTCGCGCATGCTTCACGTCCTCATCCACATGGCCGAGCACGAGGGCGCCGCGACCTCGCAAGCCATCGCGGCCATGCTCAACACCAATCCCGTGGTCGTGCGGCGCACCATGGCGGGCCTGCGCGACCGCGGCCTCGTCCACTCCGAAAAGGGTCACCACGGCGGCTGGCGGCTCGCGCGCCCGCTCGACCGGATCACCCTTCGCGACATCCACGAGGCTCTCGGCCCCGGATCGGTCTTTGCCCTGGGTCCGGCGCGCGACCACCCCGAATGCCTCGTGGAAAGGGCCGTGAACGCCACCCTCGCAAACGCCTTCGCCAAGGCCGAGGCCGTTCTGCTCCTTGAACTCGGAAGCCGGACCCTGGCCGAGGTGCGGCAGGACTTCGAACTCCTCCGTGCCGATCATGCCCCGCACGAGGAGCCCCGGAACCCAGCATGAGCCACCCCAACGCGCGCTTGCAGCGGAACAGCCCCGCCAGGGCGGCCCGGCCCTCAGGGCCAGCAGGACATCGAATGCCTAGTGCCCCTTCCTCGGCAGCGGCGAGGTCAGGTAGAGCTGCACCACGTTCCGCCGTGCCGGGTCGAGCATCAGCGCTAGTTGGCTCGCTAGATCGGCCTGCCGGAAAGGCTTGCCCATCACATGAATGCCGCGCGTCTCCTCCGGCGGAAGCTGGGCAAAGCCGGTGACCATCAGGATCGGCAGCCCCGGAAGGCGCTGGCTCACCTCGCGGGCGAGATCCGATCCCTTCATCCCAGGCATCATGTGGTCGGTGATCAGGATGTCCGGCCGGAACCCTGCGGCGATGGCGTCAAGTGCCTCGGACGCGCTGGACACCTCCTCGACGTCGTAGCCAAGCTCGCGAAGCCCCTCGGCCATCGCAAGGCGCACGAGGTCTTCGTCATCGACCAGAAGCACGATGGCGCGATGCACGCCCTCCCCCGTCTCCGCCGGACGCGCCTCCGACGTCGCCACGGGCAAGAACATCACCGCCGCGGTGCCCCGACCCTGTTCGCTCAGCAGGCGGAACATGCCCCCGGACTGGGCCGCGAACCCATGCACCATCGACAGCCCGAGGCCCGTCCCCTGCCCCGCCTGCTTGGTGGTGAAGAAGGGCTCGACGGCCTGCCGAAGCGTATCGGCGTCCATGCCCTGCCCTGTGTCCGAAACCGCAAGGCTCACATACTGCCCGGGCCGGAGCCCGGGGACAGGGTCGTCCTCCGTGTCCACCAGCTCGGCGCTGATCGTCAGCCTCCCGCCCGCCGGCATCGCATCCTGGGCATTCGCCACGAGGTTCAGGAGCGCGACCTCGATCTGCTCCGGATCGGCCATCACCGCGGGCAGGTCCGGCGGCACGTCCATACGGAGGTCGACCTCCGGCCGCAGGACGGGCCTCATCAGGTCGGACAACCCCTCCAGAACGCCCGAGGGGCTCATCGGCCGCGGGTTGAGCCGCTGCTTCCCGGCAAAGGCCAGAAGGCGCTGGACCAGGCCCGCCGCCCGCTCCGACGATTGCAGCGCCCCCGAGATCAGCCGCTGCGACCGCTCGTCGGGAACCCTGCGCCGCACGATGTCGAGCCCGGCCACCACGGGGGTCAGGAGGTTGTTGAAGTCATGCGCGAATCCCCCCGCGATCCGGATCAGGCTGCCCAGCCGGTCGTCCTTCTCCTCCGCGCTGCCGCCGCCCGCTGCCGCCCCCCGTGCCTGCACCGTCCCAGCAGTTTCCCCGTCGGCCTCGCCCACCACCGGCGGGGCCGCGTCCGAGATGCTGGCGAGGAGCCCGGCGGCCCGGCCGTCCTCGTCCGGGACGGGCACATAGTCGAGGTCGAGATGGATCGTCTCCGCCGCCCCGCGCCGCATGATCGTGAAGGCGTGCCCCCGGAACGAGACCCTTTCCCCCGCCAGCCCCCGCTCCAGGACCTCCCGCAGGAAGGGCGCATGGTCGGGCCATAGCTCGAGCGCCCGTCCCCCGATCAGCTCGGGCCGCAGCCCGCCGGAGATCAGGACATAGGAATCGTTGTGCAGGAAGATGGCCTCGGCGCCCCAGAGGAGGGCCTTCGGGTCCCTGGATCGCAACATGATGGCAATCGCCGTCCGGAGGCTCACGGGCCAGCTCTCAATCGGACCCAACGGAGTCGCCGCCCAGTCCCGCTCCGCGATCAGATCCCCGCAGGCCCCGCCCCCCGCAAGGAAGGGAGGCACGACATGCGCTCCGGTTGCCCCATAAGGCTCATCTCCGACCATGCGCCACCTATACCCCGCGGGCATCAGGACAGCGCCCGCACCGCTTGCGAGCTAGTGCCGCCATGTCAAAGGAACACGAGCGGCCCATAAAAAAGCTCCGCCACCAGCCTTCGCTGGCCCGGGGGCCGCCGCATCTTGTCGGGA
>CADCUU010000300.1 GCA_902805995.1 uncultured Rubellimicrobium sp. | reverse complement strand
GCCCCTCGAGCAGATCAACCACGGCTTCGAGCTGATGCGCAACGGCGAAAGCGTCCGAGGAGTCGTGGTGTATTGAGACACGACCCCGGCCCGGCCTTCCGCGCGCTCCACCGCCCGGGCAATCCCTTCATCCTGGCCAACGCCTGGGACGCGGGGTCTGCCCGGCTTCTCGCCGCGCTGGGGGCAGAGGCGATCGGGACTACCTCGGCGGGCTTTGCCTTCACGCGCGGTCTCCCCGATGGGGCCCTGATTACCCGGGACGAGGCGCTGGCCCATGCGCAGGACCTCGTCGCCGCGACGCCCCTTCCGGTGAGCGCGGATCTGGAGAACGGCTATGCCCAGGACCCGGAGGGCGTGGCAGAAACCGTGCGGCTGGCCTGCGAGGCCGGGCTTGCGGGGCTGTCCATCGAGGACACGGACCTGCCCGGGACCGGGTCCTATTCCTTCGACCTCTCGGTGGAGAGGGTGCGGGCCGCAGCCTCCGCCGCCCGGGCGCTGGGGCGCGACATTGTGCTGGTGGCCCGCGCCGACGGGGTGATGAATGGGGCCTACGACCTCGATGAGGGGCTCCGACGGCTCCGGGCCTTCGAGGAGGCTGGCGCGGACTGCCTCTACCTCCCCATGCCGCCGAGCTTCGACGATGTCGCGCTGATCTGCCGGTCGGTCTCGCGGCCCGTGAACGCCCTGGCGGCCGGGTCCTTCGCCCGCCATTCGCGCGCTGACTTCGCCGGGGGGGGGGTGGCGCGCATCTCGCTGGGCTCCGCTCTCGCGCGGGCCACGCATCGGGTGATCGTGGAGGCAGGGCGGGCGATGTTCGGCGAGGGCTCGTTCGAGGCCCTCGCCAGTGGCGCGCCGGAGGGCGGGGGATCGGCCATAGACGCGCTGCTCGCCCAGGGCGCGCGGGCGTGACAGCCGGTCCGGCGCTGCCCGATCTCGTCCGCTCGCTCGCGCCGCCCTTCGCCATGGCCGGGGTTGCGCTAACCTGCCCCGGCGCGCCGCCCGAGGTCCATGTCGCCACCGCGCCGGGCCTGACTGCCACGGGTCACACCCTCTGGCGCGCGGCCTCTCTCTCCAAGATGGTCACGGCCCGCACGCTGGAGGCCGTGGGCGGCCCCGGGGTCTGGGACCGCGACGCATCCGAGGTGCTGGGCTGGCTGCTCCGCCATCCGCAATTTCCCGCGACCCCGGTCACGGTCGGGATGATCGCCTCGCACCAGTCCGGGCTGACGGACGCGGCGGGCTATGCGGTTCCGGCCCATGTGACGATCAAGGCGTGGATGGCCCAGGCGGGGCAGGGCGCTTGGCTGCCTCATCCGCCGGGCACCTTCCTCCATTACTGCAACCTGGGCTTCGTCCTCCTTGCCGCAGTGGCGGAGCGGCTGGGCGGCGACCGCTTCGACCTGCTCGCGCGCCGTCATGTGCTGGGCCCGCTCGGGATCGAGGGGGGCTTTGCGTGGTCGGGCGTCGCGCCTGAGCGGCGTGGAGATCGCCTTCCGGCCTATCGCCGCGGCGCCAATGGCTTCGTGCCCCAGATCGATGCAACCGTCGCGCCGGATGGCCTTTCGGGGCCCGACGGCACGGCCCCCAGGCTGCTCGCGCCGGGAGAGAACCCCGCGCCACTCTCCCCCCAGGGCGGCCTGCGCGTTTCCCTCCTGGGCGCGCTGCAACTCGCCCAGAGCCTCCAGGGCCAGCCGGTGAGGCGCTTCTGGACGCCGACGCTGGGCCCCGGCGACTACGGCGACGGATTTCTGGAAAGCACCGGCCCAGGGCTCCTCGTCTTCGACGGCCCGGCCTTCTACCCGCGCCCCCTCGTGGGCCATTTCGCCAACGCCTACGGGATCGTCGCGGGGGTCTGGCACGACCGCCTCGCGGGGGCCTCCTTCGCCTATGTCCTGAACGGCCTGCCCGAGGGGGACGAGGACGACGCCTGGCGCCCGGAGGAACTCGCGATCTTCGACGCGGTGGCCCGCGTGCTCTAGCCCGCCAGCGCGCCGGGCAGGGCGTCGAAGAGGTGCTGCGCCTCCGCCCCGTCCCGCCCGATCGCCACCGCGCAGAGCCGCCCGTCGATGGCGAGGCCCGACAGCATCAGGAGGACCACGCCAACCCCGGTGGCATGGTCGAAGCCCAAGCCCGCCGCGCGGAGCCGCTGGATCGCCTCCGAGGGGGGCAGGCCCGTCCAGGCCGGGTCCACGACGTTGTCACTGGCCACGTAGCTCCGCGTCCCGCCCGCCTCGGCCCGCCAGACCCCCGCGCCCTCATCGTAGTGGCCGGGGACGAGGTTCCGCAGCACGGCGAAGGGATGGGTCGTGCCGCCCTTCCTCAGGTTGATCTCGATGGCTACGAGCCGCCAGCCGCCACCCTCCTCCACCGCCACGAAGTCGAGCGCGAAGCGGCCGATCGCCCCCTGCCGCGCCAGCTCCTCCCCCAGCCGCCGCCCGTGGCGGGCGAGGTCGGCCGCATAGGGCGGATCGGCTGGAAAGCGGCAGCCCATATAGACCTGCCCTTCCTCGCCCCCTAGAAGCTGCTCGTGGGTGGCGATCACCTCCACGGTCCCGTCGGGCAGGATGTCCACCTGCACCGACGGCGAGGCGAGGCCGTCGCCGGGCACCATCTCCTCCACGATCCCGCCCTTGGCCATCTCCTCCCAGTAAGCGGGGCCGAGCCCGTCCAGCCGTTCGCGCAAGGCGGCCTCGTCGGGGGCGTCCGACAGGTCGATCACCCGGTTCCCGTCCCCCGCCGCGCTGTCGTCGTGCTTGAGGATCACGCGGGACAGCCCCGGATCCTCGGCCCGCATCTCCTCGATGGCCCCCAGCACGTCCTCCGGCCCTACGATCCCCTCGCGCCCCGCGGGCAGGGGCACGCCGCACTCCTGAAACAGCCGCCGCCCCGCCCCCTTGAAGCCCAGGGGCCAGAGCGCGGGGTCCGAACCGTTCACCGGCACGCCCAGCGCCAAGGCGAGCCGCGCCTCGGCCTCCGTCACGTTCCAGGGCTCCAGAAAGGCGGGCCGCCCACCGATCCGGTCGCGGATCGCGGCCAGAAGGTCGGGCCGGTCGAGGAGCTTCTCCGCCACGCCCCGCAAGCTCGTGTCCCCCAGTGCCACCGCATGGAACCGCGCCAGCGCCGAGGCCCGCCCCTCGGGCGGCAGAAGCGAGGCGCAGTAGTCCAGCACTTCGGGCGCGGGGGCGAGGGTGCTCACATACACGATCTCGCAGTTGGGGATGCGGTGGAGCATGAAGAAGGCCGCGAGGTAGCGGTGCTCCAGCGCGGGAAGCCGCGGCCCGTAATGCGCCAGCACCGCCTCGCCCAGCGACAGCGACGGCAGGACCACCAGCACATGCGGCCAGTCCTGCCCCGGACGGTTGAGAGCCACGGCCCGGGGAAGCGCCGCCTGAAGCGTGTCGAAACCGTCCACGGGGAACCTCTGGCTTGTCTGGGGCCTGTCTGGGGGAGTGAATGCCGCGAGAGGCCACCTGTTCCGGCGGCCCTTTCCCCCGCACGCCGCCTGAGGCAACCTGCGCGCGACACTGGAGGCCCCATGCCCGAGACCGACCGACCGCTGCTTGCTGTCCTGATCGACGCCGACAACACCTCGCCCCGCTATGCCGGCGCCATCCTGGAGGAGATCGCCGCCATCGGGGAGGCCAGCGTGCGCCGCTGCTACGGCGACTTCTCCTCCCAGCAGATGGCGGGCTGGAACAAGGTCCAGAGCGAGCATGGCCTCGTGCCGCTGCATTCCCCGGCCTATACGGTGGGCAAGAACTCCTCGGACATCGCGCTCGTGATCGACTGCATGGACCTCATGCATACGGGCCGCTTCGACGGCTTCGTGCTGGTGTCGTCGGACAGTGACTTCACGCGGCTGGCGTCGCGCATCCGCGAACAGGGGCTCGATGTCTACGGCATCGGCCAGCAGAAGACGCCCGAGGCGTTCCGCCGCGTCTGCAAGCGGTTCATCTTCCTTGAAAATATCGGCGCGGTGGCCCCCGCGCCCAAGCCCACGCCCCCCGGCCAGAAGCCCGCCCCCGCCGAGAAGCCGGAGCCCGTTGCCGCAGCACCCCGCTCCACGGCGCCGCTCACCGAGGCGCGCGACATCATCCTGCGCGCCATGGACGCCATCGGGCAGGAGGACGAATGGTTCGCCCTAGGGCCGCTCGGCCAATACATCACCGCCGCAAGTCCCGATTTCGACACCCGCACCTATGGGCGCAAGAAGCTGTCTGACCTCGTGCAGGACCTCAAGATATTCGAGACCAAGCGGGGCACTGCCAATCAGCTCCTGATCCGGCGTCTCGATTGACCTTTCTTAGAATCATTCTAAAACGGCCTCCATGCTGAGCCGCTTCTCCTCCCGCCGCCACTTCGACGACCTATCCGAGCAGGAGGTGCTGGCGCTCGCCATCTCCTCCGAGGAGGACGACGCCCTCATCTATCGCACCTTCGCCCAGCGCCTGCGGGACGACTTTCCCGCCTCGGCGGCCGTCTTCGACGGCATGGCGGAGGAGGAGGACGGCCACCGCCACCGCCTGATCGAGCTTCACCGCGCCCGCTTCGGCGAGGTGATCCCCCTGATCCGGCGGGAGCATGTGTCGGGCTATCACGCCCGCAGCCCCGTTTGGCTCGACCCGGACCTCGGGCTCGACCGCATCCGGGGCATCGCGCGGCAGATGGAGAATGCGGCGGGCAGCTTCTACGCCGCCGCGGCCCGGCGCACGACCGACGCGCGCACCCGCGACCTGCTGGGCAGCCTCGCCGCCGCCGAGGCGGGCCATGTCCAGAAGGCCGACCGGCTTGAGGCGGAGCACCTGACCGCCGACGCCCGGGAAGCCGAGGACCAGAGCGCGCATCGCCAGTTCGTGCTGACCTGGGTGCAGCCGGGCCTCGCGGGCCTCATGGACGGGTCGGTGAGCACGCTCGCCCCGATCTTCGCCACGGCCTTCGCCACGCGGGACCCCTGGACGACCTTCCTCGTGGGGGCCGCGGCTTCCATCGGCGCGGGCATCTCCATGGGCTTCACCGAGGTCGCGTCGGACGACGGCGTGATCTCCGGGCGTGGATCGGCGTGGAAGCGGGGCGTGGCCACGGGGGTGATGACCACGCTCGGGGGCATGGGTCACGCGCTTCCGTACCTGATCCCGGATTTCTGGACGGCGACGACCATCGCGCTCATCGTCGTCTTCGTGGAGCTTTGGGCCATCGTCTGGATCCAGAACCGCTACATGCAGACCCCCTTCCTGCGCGCGACGTTCCAGGTGGTGCTGGGCGGTGCGCTCGTCTTCGCCGCCGGCGCGCTGATCGGGGCCGGGTGATGGCCACCCTCTGGATTGACGCCGACGCCTGCCCCGTCAAGGCCGAGGCCCTGCGCGTGGGCCTGCGCCACAACGCACGCGTCGTTCTCGTGTCGAACGGCGGCCTGCGCCCCTCGGCCTATCCGGGGGCCGAGGTCGTCGTGGTCCCCGAAGGTCCTGACGTGGCCGACAAGTGGATCGCCGAGAGGGTCGTGCCCGGCGACGTGGCGATCACCACGGACCTCCCCCTCGCCGCCCGCGTCATCGAGGCGGGTGGGCGCGTGGTCAAGCCCAACGGCGAGATGCTGACGTCCCGCAACATCGGCCCCGCCCTCGCCTCGCGCGACCTCGCCGCGGACCTGCGCGCGGCCGACCCCTTCCGGCAGGGCGGGGGCCGCGCCTTCTCCAACGCCGACCGGTCGCGCTTCCTCGACGCCCTCGACCGGGCGATGCGCACGACCTGAGGACGACCCAAGGGCAAGGGCGCGGGCCGACCGTGCCGCGTCGGAGACGGAACAGAACCGGGCCGCGCGGACGGCCAAGTCATCAGATCATGGACTCCTCCCGCATCGTGCTTCGGGGCATCCTCCTGGCCCTCGGCGGCAGCCTCGTGCTGTCGGTCAACGACATGGCCGTAAAGGCCCTGTCGGACAGCTACCCCCTGCATCAGGTGGTCCTCACGCGGTCAATCATCGGGCTGGGAGTGGTCGTGGCCCTTCTCGCCTGGTCGCGGGGGCCGCGCGGCATCCTGTCGGGGGTGGCAACGCGCCGCCCGGGCCTTCATGCCCTGCGCGTCTCCTGCGTGCTCCTGTCCAACGTCACCTACTTCCTGGGCCTCGCGGCGATGCCCCTCGCGGACGGGGTGGCGCTGTTCTTCGTGGCGCCGCTCCTCATAACGGCCCTGTCCGTGCCCATCCTGGGCGAGAAGGTCGGCCCGCGCCGCTGGGCGGCGGTGGGACTCGGGCTCCTGGGCGTCGTGGTGATGATGCGCCCGGGGCAGGGGGCGCTCCAGCCTGCGGCGGTGCTCGTGCTGCTGTCGGCGCTGGCCTATGCGATGGCCAGCCTCCTCACCCGCCGCATGGGGACGACGGAAGGGCCGCTGGCCATGAGCTTCTGGGTCCAGGTGGGCTTTCTTCTCCTGTCCTGCGTCATGGGCCTCTCGGTGGGCGACGGGCGGTTCGGGAATTCGGGCAACCCGTCGCTCGACTTCCTCCTGCGCGCCTGGACCTGGGCGCCGCCCGGGGACTGGCCCTACTTCCTCGCGGTAGGCGTCGCGGTGTCGGTCGGGGGCATCATGCTGTCCCAGGCCTACCGCACCAACGAGGCGGGGCTCGTGGCGCCCTTCGAATATGCGGGCATCCCGATGGCCGTGCTCTGGGGCGTGCTGATCTTCGGCACTTGGCCCGACGCGACCGCCTGGACGGGGATTGCGCTCATCGCGGGGGCGGGGCTCTATACCCTCTGGCGCGAGACCCGGAAGGGCCGCGCGGTCGCCGCCGCCCCGGCCGGCGGCCCGACGGAGGAAGCACGGTGATCCAGGCGGTCGTGTTCGACATCGGACGGGTTCTCATCGAATGGGAGCCGGAGCGGTTCTATGACAAGGAACTGGGCGAGGCGCGCCGCCGCGCCTTCTTCGATGCGGTCCCTATCCACGCCATGAACGAACGCGTGGACCTGGGCGAGGTCTGGGCCGATTCCGTCTCTGCCCTCGCAAAGGACCATCCCGACTGGGCCGAGGAGATCGGCCACTGGCACGGCCGCTGGATCGAGATGGCGAGCCCCGAGATCCCCCGCTCCGTCCGCCTCCTGCGGGCGCTCAGGGCCAAGGGCGTCCCTGTCTTCGCGCTGTCGAACTTCGGCGTGGAGACCTTTGCCCATGCCGCGACGCATTACCCGTTCTTCCACGAATTCGACCGCGCCTTCGTGTCGGGCCACCTCCGCCTCGCCAAGCCCGACCCCGCGATCTACGAGGTGCTGGAGAGGGAGACCGGCGTCCCGCCCTCCGCCCTCCTCTTCACCGACGACCGGGCCGACGACATCGCCGCCGCCGCCGCGCGGGGCTGGCACACGCACCTGTTCGAAGGCCCCGACGCCTTTGCCGACCGCCTCGTGGCCGAAGGGCTGCTGAGCGAAGAGGAAGCCCGGTGACCATCGAGATCGTCTCCTTCGCGGAGGGGGAGGCCGTCCTCGACTGGCTGCCGCTCGCCCGCGCCATAGAGGCCGGGCACCGCCTGCCGCCGCCGCTGATCGAGGATGTGATCCTCCGGCGCGGCTCCGACACGCTCCTCAACCGCTCGGCCTGGATCGACGGGCTCGGGATCGCGGTCAAGGCCGCGACGGTGTTCCCTGGCAATGCCAAGCACGGCAAGCCCACCATCGGCGGGGCCGTGAACCTTCTCTCCGACGAGGATGGGGGTATCGAGGCGATCCTCGACTTCCAACTCGTGACCAAGTGGAAGACGGCGGGCGACTCGCTCCTGGGGGCGCTCCGCCTCGCGCGGCCCGACTCGCGCGAGATCCTCGTCGTCGGCGCGGGCGCAGTAGCGCGCACCCTCCTCGACGCCTACAGCGCGGGTTTTCCGGGGGCGCGCTTCACAGTCTGGAGCCGCAGCCGCGCCACGGCGGAGGCGCTGGCCGCCGAACGCTCCGGCGTGGCCGTGGCCGACGACCTCGCCGCCGCCGTGGGGGCCGCCGACATCGTGACCTCCGCCACCATGGCAACCGATCCGGTGATCCGGGGCGAGTGGCTGCGGCCCGGCACCCATCTCGACCTCATCGGCGCCTACCGCCCCGACATGCGAGAGGCCGACGACGAGGCCATCGCCCGCGCGCGGGTTTTCTGCGACTCCCGCAAGACGGCGGGGGAAACGGGGGAGTTCCTGCGGGCTGAAGCCTCGGGCGCGCTGCGCGAGGTCGTGGCGGATTTCTACGAGCCCGACGCCATGCGACGCGGCGATGCCGATGAAATCACGCTCTTCAAGAACGGCGGCGGCGCGCATCTCGACCTCATGGTGAGCCGCCACATCCTGACGGCGTGGCGGGCGGCGCGAGGGTAGGGCGCGAGCCCGCACGCACTGCTCGGCCTTGTCACCTTGAAAAGCGCCACGCGCTGCGTGCGAGCACGCACCTTACGCCGGAACAGGCTCCCGCCGGGGCATGTTCTCCCGGATCGGCAGGTGCACGACCGCGCTGAAGGCCCCGACGCCCACGCCGATCCACCACACCGCGTCATAGCTCCCGTAGGCGTCATACAGCCGCCCGCCCAGCCACACGCCCATGAACGCGCCGAGCTGATGGCTCAGGAACACGATGCCGTAGAGGGTTCCCATGTAGCGCAGCCCATAGAGATGGGCGACGAGGCCCGAGGTCAGCGGCACCGTGGCGAGCCACAGCGACCCCATCACCGCCGAGAAGACGAGCACGGTCGTGGGTGTCATCGGCGTCAGGATGAACCAGGCCGCGGCGATGGTCCGCCCCGTATAGATCCCGGCGAGGAGGTACTTCTTGGTGTAGCGCTTGCCCAGCCATCCCGCCGTCAGCGTGCCCGCGATGTTGCCGAGCCCGATGATCGAGATCGCGACCGCCCCCAGCGCGCTGGTCGTGGTGATCCCCAGCGAATGCAGCACGCCCCCGGGCATGATTGGCCCGCAGACCTCGGCCACAAAGGCCGGAAAATGCGCGGTCACAAAGGCCAGTTGGTACCCGCAGGAGAAGAAGCCCAGGAAGATGAGTGCGAAGGACGGGTCCCGCAGCGCGCCCAGCACCACCGTCCCCATGCTTTCCTGCAGCTCCGCCTTCGACGCAGGCGCGGGCGAGCGCATCCAAGGCAGCACCAAGAGCACCGCGAGGATCAGCCCCGCGAAGCACAAGAACACCCCCTGCCAGGGCATCATCGCCAGGAGCCCTTCGGCCATTGGCGGTCCCACCACCTGTCCCGCCGACCCGGCTGCCGTGACGATGGCCAGCGACATGGACCGGTTCTCGGCCGAAGACGCGCGCCCCACGACCGCGAGCACCACGCCGAAGCCTGTCCCCGCGATCCCCAGGCCCACCAGCACCTCATAGAGCTGGTGCTGGATCGGCAGCGTCGCCCCCGCCGACAGCACAAGGCCCGCCGCGTAGCAGATCGCGCCGAGGATGATCGCCTTGCGGTCCCCGATCTTCTCCGCCAGCGCGCCGAACAGCGGCTGCCCGAACCCCCAGGCAAGGTTCTGGATCGCGATGGCGAGCGAGAACTCGGCCCGGGGCCAGCCGAATTCCTCGGCCACGGGGATCTGGAACACCCCGAACGCCGCGCGGATCGCGAAGCCCACAAGGACCACGAGGCTTCCGGCAAGGAGGACGGGGGTGAGCAGGGAGGCGCGTTGGGGCACGGCGAGGGTCTACCGGATCGAGAGGGCACGGACCGCCTCCCTGCGCCTGCCTTCCCCCGTAGTCAACCGTCCCTTGGGTGACGCCGGGCATCACGCCGGCTGATGGATGGCCGGAGGTCGGCTGAAGGTCGGGCCCCTTGCCTTTCCGCGTCCGGCCTCCACAGTGTCGGCGCGGCACCGCAGGGGAGGGGACATGGACGGCACGCGATACCCGGATCTCGAGGGCGCTTCGGTCTTCGTCACCGGCGGGGGCAGCGGCATCGGTGCGGCGCTGGTCGAAGGCTTCGCCGCGCAAGGCGCGCGTGTGGCCTTCGTGGACCTCCAGGACTCCGCAGACTTCGCCTCCGAGGTGTCGGAGCGCACCGGATCGCCCGTCCTGTTCCTCCCTTGCGACATCACCGACATCTCCGCGCTCGAATCCGCGATGGATCAGGCGGCGCGGGCGCATGGGCCCATCCGCGTGCTCGTCAACAACGCCGCGAACGACCTGCGCCACGACGCGGCCACGCTGACCGAGGCCGACTGGGACGCCTCCCTCGCCGTGAACCTCAAGCCCGTGATGTTCGCCGCGCGCAAGGCGGCGGCGGGGATGGAGGAGGGCGGAGCCATCGTCAGCTTTTCCTCCATCAGCAACCAGCTCGGCCTGCCGGACCTCGCCCCCTACATCGCCGCCAAGGCCGGGATCGTGGGCCTGACGCGCTCCCTCGCCCGCGCCTTCGGGCCGCGCGGCATCCGCGTGAACGCCATCGCCCCGGGCTGGGTTCTCACCGAGAAGCAGCGCCGGCTCTGGGCCACGCCCGAGGTCTATGGCGAGTTCCAGAAGCGGCAGGCCCTCCCCGTCGAGATCGTTCCTTCGGACATGGTCGGCCCCTCGCTCTTCCTCGCCTCCGGCGCGAGCCGCATGATCACGGGACAGGTGCTCGCGGTCGATGCCGGGATCGTGGCCTTCGGATGAGGGGCCGCCGCGCAGGGGCAGCCCGGCCGGGCATCCCCCAGAGGCGGGCACCCGCGCGAGGCTTGCCCACGCCGCCATCGCCCCGCAGGATATCCCGCGCCAGCAAGACGACGAGGACAGGATGACCGAGACCCCCGACCGGCCTGACGCAGACCAGCCCGACGCAGGCCCCCTCGACGCAGGCCGGACCTCCCCCGGAGCGATCGTCCCCGACTGGATCGCCGTCGACTGGGGCACCTCGAATCTTCGCGCCTGGGCCATGCGAGCGGACGGGACCGTGCTGGCCGAGGCCGGGTCGGACAAGGGCATGGGCAAGCTCTCGCGCGAGGAGTTCGAGCCCGCCCTGCGCGAGTTGGTTGGCAACTGGACGGCGGCACGATCGGTGGGACGCACCGGCAGCCCCCTTCGCATCATCGCCTGCGGCATGGTCGGCGCCCGCCAGGGCTGGATCGAGGCGCCCTACGCCCCCGTCCCCTGCCCGCCGCTGCCCGAGGGGCTCACCCGCGCGCCCTCGGGCCCCGACCTCGCGGTCGGCATCATCCCCGGCCTGTCCCAGTCCGACCCCGCCGACGTGATGCGGGGCGAGGAAACCAAGGTCGCGGGCTTCCTCGCGCAGAATCCCGGCTGGGACGGCGCGCTCCTTTTGCCCGGGACCCATCCCAAATGGATCCAGGTCAGCGCGGGCGAGGTCGTAGGCTTTCGCACCTCCCTCACGGGGGAGCTCTTCGCCGCGCTGTCGGGCCACACCGTCCTTCGCCACAGCGTCACGACCGAGGGCTGGGACGAGGAGGCCTTCCTCGCGGGCGTCGCCGACGGCCTGTCCCGGCCCGAGGCCCTGGCCGCCCGCCTCTTCTCGCTGCGCGCCGAATCGCTCCTGCGCGGCCTCCGCCCCGAGGCGGCCCGCGCCCGCCTGTCGTGCCTCCTGATCGGGACCGACCTCGCGAGCGCCAAGGGCTGGTGGCTAGGGCAGCGCGTCTGCCTCCTCGGCGCGGGGGAGCTCGCACGGACCTGGAAGGCCGCACTGGGCGCGCAGGGCGTCCCCCTTGAGACCGCCGACGCCGAGGCCGCCGCGCTCGCGGGCCTCGTCGCCGCCTGGAGGAGAACCCAATGAGACCCATCATCGCCATCCTGCGGGGCATCACCCCCGCCGAGGCCGTCCCCGCCTGCGCGGCCCTGATCGACGCGGGCATCACCAGCATAGAGGTGCCGCTCAACTCCCCCGACCCCTTCGCCTCCATCGGCGCCATGGCGCGGGAGTTCGGGGACCGGGCCCTGATCGGCGCGGGCACCGTCCTCAACGTCGAGGATGTGGGCCGTGTGCAGCAGGCCGGCGGCCGCCTGATCGTGTCGCCCAACTGCGACCCGGAGGTCATCCGCGCCACCGCCGCCGCAGGCATGGAAAGCTGGCCCGGCGTGATGACCCCCACCGAATGCTTCGCGGCGCTCAAGGCCGGGGCCACGGGCCTCAAGATCTTCCCCGGCAGCCTTCTGGGCCCCGACGGGCTCAAGGCGATCCGCGCCGTTCTGCCCAAAGGCACGCGCGTCTATGCCGTGGGCGGCGCGGGCCCTGACAACTTCGCGGCCTGGATCAAGGCCAGCGCCGACGGCTTCGGCATCGGCACCGCGCTCTACACGCCGGGTCGGTCGGTGGAGGAGATCAGCGAACGGGCGCGGCACATCGTAGCGGCCTATGACGCCGCCGCGGGCACGACCGACCCCCAGCCCGCGCGGGCCGAAGCATGAGCGACGCCCGCATCCACGACGAGAGCATCTGCCTCTTGGGCGAAGGGCCGCTCTGGCACCCCGAGCGGGGGGAGCTTCTGTGGTTCGACATCCTGGGCCGGACCTTCCACACGCCCCATCGCCGCTTCCGCCTGCCGGAACTCTCCTCCGCCGCCGGGTGGATCGACCGCGACACGGTGCTGATGGCGCAAAAGGGCGCGCTCCTGCGCTTCGACCTCACCACCGGCGCGAGCGAGAAGGTCGCAGGCCTTGCGGAGGACAACCCCACGGTCCGGTCCAACGATGGCAGGGCCGATCCCTGGGGCGGCTTCTGGATCGGCACCATGAGCCTGAAATCCGAACGGGAGGCCGGCGCGATCTGGCGCTACTGGCAGGGCCGCGTCCACAAGGTCGTTCCCCGCGTGACGATCCCCAACGCCATCTGCTTCTCCGGCGCGGGCTACGCCTGCTGGACCGACACGGAGGAGCAGGTCGTCTGGCGCCAGCCCCTCGCGGACGCCGACGGCTTCCCGGTGGGCGAACCATCCGTCCATGTCGATTTCCGGGGCACCGACCTCAACCCCGACGGCGCGGTCTTCGACGCGGAGGGGAACATCTGGATCGCCTTCTGGGGCGCGGGCAAGGTCGCGGGCTTCGGCCCCGACGGCAAGCAGATCGCCGAGTTCCACGTCCCCGCCAGCCAGAGCACCTGCCCCGCCTGGGGCGGCGAGGATTTCTCCACCCTCTACGTCACCTCCGCCGCCGCAGGCATCCCGCAGTCGGATCTGGCCACGGCCCCAGACTCGGGCCGCACCTTCGCCATCGACACCGGCTTCCGCGGCCTGCCCGAGCCCCGGGTGATCCTGTGACCCTTTCGCCGAGAGGCCGCCCATGACACGCGCCCTCGGCGTCTGCTACTACCCGGAGCACTGGGACGAATCCCTCTGGGCCGAGGACGCCCGCCGCATGGCCGATCTGGGCCTGTCCTGGGTCCGCATCGGCGAATTCGCCTGGTCGCGGCTGGAGCCTTCGCCGGGCCGTCTCACCTTCGACTGGCTCGACCGTGCCTTCGACGTGCTGGGGGGCGCGGGCCTCAAGGTCGTTCTCGGCACGCCCACGGCGACGCCGCCGCGCTGGCTCGTGGACCGGATGCCCGACATGCTGCCGGTGGACCGCGAGGGCAACCCCCGCAAGTTCGGCTCCCGCCGCCACTACGACTTCTCGCATAGTGGCTACCGCGAGGAATGCCGCCGGATCGTGCGCACCTTGGCTGAACGCTACGGCCGCCACCCCGCTTTGGGCGCATGGCAGACGGACAACGAATACGCCTGCCACGACACGACCCTGAGCTACTCCGACTCCGCCCGCCGCGCGTTCCGCGAATGGCTCGCCCAGCGCTACCAGAGCCCGGAGGCCATGAACCGCGCCCATGGCAACGTCTTCTGGTCCATGGAGGTGTCGGACTGGGCCGAGGTGGACCTCCCCAACCTCACCGTCACCGAGGCGAACCCGGCCCTGAGCCTCGCCTTCCGCCGCTTCGCCTCCGACATGGTAGTGGAGTTCAACCGCGTTCAGGTGGAGGAGATCCGCCGCCAGTCCGCCGCGCCGATCCTGCACAACTACATGGGCCGGATCACCGACTTCGACCATTTCGCCGTGGGCGCGGACCTCGATGCGGCGTCGTGGGACAGCTACCCCATCGGCTTCCTCAGCGACCGGCTGGAGAACACGCCCGAACGCAAGGCCCGCTTCCTCCGCCAAGGCGACCCCGACAACCAGGCCTTCCACCACGACCTCTACCGCGCGGTCGGCGGCTACGGCCCCGGCGGCGGCGGACCGTCAGCGGGCCGCTGGTGGGTCATGGAGCAGCAGCCCGGCCCCGTGAACTGGGCCCCCTGGAACCCCGCGCCACTCCCCGGGATGGTCCGCCTCTGGACCTGGGAGGCGTTCGCCCACGGGGCCGAGGTGGTCAGCTACTTCCGCTGGCGCCAGTTCCCCCAGGCGCAGGAGCAGATGCACGCGGGCCTCCTGCGCCCCGATTCCGCCCCGGCCCCGGCCTTCCACGAGGCGGGCGAGGTCGCGCGCGAGCTGGAGTCCATGAGCTCCATCGACCCCGTGCAGGCCCCCGTCGCGCTCGTCTTCGACTACGAATCCGCCTGGGCCTGGGACGTGCAGCCCCAGGGCCGCGACTTCGACGCCTTCCGCCTCGCTTTCTCTGCTTACCGCGCCTTTCGCCGCGCAGGCCTGTCCGTGGACATCCTGCCGCCCGACACCGCCGATCTGTCCGGCTACAAGGTCGTGCTCGCCCCCGGCCTGATGCGCCTGCGGGAGCCGTTCCGCGCCGCGCTGGCCGCCTTCGACGGCATCGCCCTCCTGGGCCCGCGCACCGACACCAAGACCGCCGACCTCGCGATCCGCGTGCCCCTCGGCCCCGACCTCCCCGGCTGCGACACCTCCGTCACCCTCGCCGAAAGCCTGCCCCCCGGGGCCGAGGTCTGGCTGGAGGACGGCAGCCGCTTCGTCCACTGGTTCGAGCATCTGGAAGGCACCGCCCCCGCCACGCTCCGCACCGCCAACGGACGGCCCGCGCTGGTGGGGCAGGGGCCTGTCCGCTACCTGGCCGGCTGGCCCGACGACCCGAGCTTCGACCGCATCCTCCGGGCCCTCTGCGCCGAGGCGGGCGTCCCCACGCTCGACCTTCCCGATGGGCTGCGGGTGCGGGACACCGCCCGCCACCGCTTCGTCTTCAACTACGCGCCCGAGCCTCAGAAGTGGCACGGCGCCACGATTCCCCCGGCCGGGGTCCATTGGGAGGAGCGGTAGGGCCGGAGTCCGACCGGGCTGGATGCGGTCTGGTCGTCCTTTGTGGCCAGCCGTCATCAACCCCTTAGCCCTTCCTGCGATGGTAATCCTGTCCCCGGGCCGCCAACCCGGCGAGGCAGGGGAAATCTCGCCCCTGCCACGCCTGCGTCCACCCCTGCTTCAGGTCCGCCCGTCAGGCTACGGGCTCCAAGAATCCCTGCACCGCCTCCCACTCCGTCCGGGCCACGTCGTGCCCGCCGGGATGCCAGTGCAGCGCCACCTCCGCCCTTTGGCCCTCCAGCCACCCTGCGAGGGCCTGGGTCAGCGGTGCGGGACAGATCGGGTCCTGCCGCCCCGCGGTGATCAGCACGCGCCGCCCCGCCAACCCCGGCTGGGGCGGCGGCACAAAGGGGATCAGCGGATGGAGCAGCACCGCATCGGTGAACAGCTCCGGCCGCGCGAACATCACGGAGGCCAGGATGTTCGCCCCGTTCGAATAGCCCAAGCCCACGACGCGGCGGGCCCCGGTCCGCGCGATCTCCTCCGCCACGAAGTCGCCCATCGCCGCCGTCCGCCGTGCGAGGTCCTCCATGTCGTAGACGCCCTCGCCCGTCCGGCGAAAGAAGCGCAGCGCGCCGTGCTCGCTCACATCCCCGCGCGGGCTCACGACATGCGCGCCGGGCAGGAGCACCTGCCCAAGCTCGTGGAACTGCCGCTCGTTTCCTCCGGTGCCGTGAAAGGTGAGGAGGAGCGGCGCCCCCGCTCCCCCCTCGCTCTGCGCCGCGATCACGACTGCACCCCATCGAGAGGCTCCAGCTGCCGCTTCAGCGCGTCGCGCAGATGGGCGTGCTGCTTGGGCAGCTTCAGCGCCGTGCCCAGGGCCTCGGCCGCCTCGTCGCGGGTAAAGCCCGGCTCCTCCGTCGCGACCTCGAACAGAACGCCGCCGGGCGAGCGGAAGTAGATCGCGTAGAAGTAGTCGCGGTCGATCGACGGCGTGGGCTGGAACCCGACCTCCGACAGCGCCCGCCGCACCTCGGCCTGCGCCGCGCGGTCGGGGACGGAAAACGCGATGTGGTGCACCGACCCCGCGCTCTGCTGGGCAAAGGGGAGGCTCCGGTCCTCGCGCAGGTCCACGACATCCGCGCCGTTCCCGTTGCGGGCGCGCATCCGGATGAACGCTCCCTCGCGCCCCTCCTCGTCATAGCCCATGAGCGTCAGAAGCTCGACCGTCGGCCCCGCGTCACGAAGCCAGAGCGTCACGCCCTGAAACCCCCGCACGCCCATCTCTTCGCCCACGACGCCCGTCCAGGGCGTCCGCGCGTCGCCTTCGACGCCCACGAGCGCGATCCCCTCGCCGTCCGGCCCTTCCAGCGCCAGCCGCTCCTGCCCGAACCGCGTCTCGCGCCGGACAGGACCCAGGGGCGACAGACGCTCCTCCCAGGCGGACAGGCTCCCCGCCGGCACGGCAAAGGAGGTTTCCGCCGCCTCGCCCGCACCGCGACGGCCACGCGCCGCGCCCTTGAACGGGAAGGAAGTCATCACCGTCCCCGCCCGGCCCAGTTCGTCGCCGAAGTAAAGGTGATAGACGTCCGGCGCGTCGAAGTTGACGGTCGTCTTGACGCGCCGCAGGCCCAGGGCCTCGGTGTAGAAGGCGTTGTTCGCGACGGCCCCCGACGCGATCATCGTGACGTGGTGCAGCCCGTTGACGGTCCCGCTCATGGCATCCTCCGTGCTTGGATGCCCAACAGATAAGGGGGCGCACGACGCGCCCCCATTCCCTGGCTCCGAACCGAATCTGTGCAGGAATGCGAAGGGCGAGCCTGCCAATACGCGCAGCCGCCCCTCACCAGCCCGAGATCGCCTTCACCTCCAGGAACTCCTCGATCCCCCAGACGCCGCCCTCGCGCGCGCGCCCCGACGCCTTGGTCCCCCCGAACGGCGCGCCCCGCCCGCGCGACTTGCCGTTCATCTCCACCATTCCCGATTTCAGCTGCCGCGCGAGCCGGTGCCGCCGCGCCTCGTCCCCGGTCTGGACGTAGTTGGTCAGGCCGTAGGCCGTGTCGTTGGCGATGGCGAGTGCCTCCTCCTCGGTGTCGAAGGGCAGCATCGACAGGACGGGCCCGAAGATCTCGATCTTCTCGATGCTCATGCCAGGGGTTACGTCCGCGAACACCGTGGGCCGCACGAAGAAGCCCCTGTTCAGATGCTCCGGCCGCCCCGGACCGCCCGCGACAAGCCGCGCCCCTTCCTCGATCCCCTTCTGGATCAGCCCCTGCACATGCTCCCACTGGCGCGCGTTCACCACGGGCCCGATATGGTCCCCGCGCTCGCTGGCCGGTCCCACGCGCGTGCCTTCCGCCACCGCACGGGCCGTCTCCACCGCCATCTCGTAGATCGGCCGCTCCACCAGCATCCGCGACGGCGCGTTGCAGCTCTGGCCCGTGTTCTCCATCACGTGCCGCACGCCTCGCTCCACCGCGCGCTCGTCGGCGTCGGCGAAGACGAGGTTCGCGCCCTTGCCCCCCAGCTCCAGCGTCACCCGCTTGAACGTGTCGGCGGCGGCCACCGTGATCGCCCGCCCCGCGCGGGTGGACCCCGTGAAGGAGATCATCTCCACATCCGGATGCGTCGAAAGCCGCGTCCCCGCCCCCGCGCCGTCCCCGTGGACAAGGTTGAAGACCCCTGCGGGCACCCCCGCCGCGTGCAGGATCTCCGCCACGACCACCGCCGACAGCGGCGACTGCTCCGAGGGCTTCAGCACCATCGTGCACCCCGCCAGCAGCGCCGGAATGACCTTGAGAGCGATCTGGTTCGCGGGCCAGTTCCACGGCGTGATGAGGCCCACGACCCCGATGGGCTCCATCGCGATCATGCTGCCCTTGGGCCCCAGCGGCCGCAGCCACTCGATCCGGTCGAACGCCTCCAGGAAGTTCTCCGTATGCCACGAGAACGACGGCGCCTGCTCCGCCAGCGCGAAGTCGATGGGCGCCCCCATCTCAAGGGAGATCGCCTCCGCGAAGTCCCGCTCCCGCTTGTGGTATTCCGCAAGGATGCGCTCCACCGCCGCGCGCCGCGGCGCGGGCGGGGTCGCGGACCAGCCGGGCAGGGCGGCCTTGGCGGCGCCCACCGCCGCATCCACGTCCTGCGGCCCGCCGAGCATGATCGTCACCGCGCCTTCCTCGGTCGAAGGATCGATCACCACGTGCTCGCGCCCGTCGCGCGGCTCCACCCACGCCCCGCCGATGTAGAAGTGCCGCTTTTCGATCATTTTGTTCTCCGCCCGCGCCGTAGCGCATCCCTGTATCCCTGCCTATATTGCCCGGACAACGGTCCCGGCCAAGCCCGAGGGCCGACATGAACAAGGGGAGCTGCCACATGGGCCTGCGCATCAACGATACGATCCCGAACCTGTCTGTGGAAACTGACCAGGGCACAATCAGCCTGCATGACTGGGTGGGCGACTCCTGGGCCGTGATCTTCTCCCATCCCAAGGACTTCACCCCCGTCTGCACGACCGAGTTCGGCGCCGTGGCGCAACTCGACGCCGAATGGAAGAAGCGCGGCGTGAAGGTGCTGGGCGTCTCGGTGGACGGCGTGGAGGAGCATGTCCGCTGGAAGGAGGACATCAAGATCGCCGGCAACGCCGAGCCGACCTTCCCCATCGCCGCCGACAAGGACCTCCAGATCTCCAAGGCCTTCGACATGCTCCCGGCCGAGGCCTACCTGCCCGACGGCCGCACCCCCAACGACACCGCGACCGTGCGGGCGGTCTTCATCATCGGCCCCGACAAGAAGCTGAAGCTGTCGATGACCTATCCCATGACCGTGGGCCGCAACTTCTCGGAGATCCTGCGCGCGGTCGACGCGCTCCAGGCCTCCGTGAAGAACGGCGTGGCCACCCCCGCCAACTGGACCCCCGGCGACGACGTCATCATCCCCGTCGCGGTCAAGGACGACGAGGCGCGGGCCAAGTTCGGCGAGTTCACGACCGTCCTGCCCTACCTGCGCAAGACCAAGCTGCCCGCCTAAGCCGTCTGCGCGCTCGGGGACGGCGGTCCCCGAGTTTCTTAGGGGAAGGCGGCGTCCATGACGGCCCGGATCCGGGCGAGGGTCGCTTCCTCCGCCCGGTCGAGGCTCTGGATGCAGCCAAAGGCCACGGTGCCGTCGCGGATGGCGGACAGCGCCTCCTCCGGCACCGGTCCCGCGGGCGGGTCGATGTAGACAAGCGGCGGCATGGGCGACAGCGGCGCGCCCGCCTCGAGCTCCAGCCCCCCGGCCAGCGCGACGGCCGAGAACTGCTGCACGTGGCGAAAGCGATGCGCGATCTGGCGGTCCAGCACGTCGGGACGCGCCGCGAAGTACGTCTGCAGGGTTGACCGGCGCAACGCATGCGGAACATGCGCGGGTTGCAGAACCTCGGTCCGACCCAGCAGACGCGCGGATTCAACGGCCGCCGTGTTGAATCGCGGCGTGGCCTGCGGCCAGAGCCCCTGGTGCCTCAGCCCGTCCCGCAGGCGGCTGAGGAGCCGTGGTCGGCGTGGCGTATAAAGCCGGCCCCGCACAAGGGGACGCGGCCCGTCGAAGAAGTCCTCGGGCCGGAGGGGCCGGCAGGCGAAGACATCGTCGTTGAAATATATGAATCGTTCCGCGAGGTCGGGAATGCGCCACAGCATCGCGCCGATGCTGGGGGAGCTGAAGGTCGGCAGCCGGTCCTCGTGGCCCGCGAAGATTGTCCGGTGGTCCACGACCGTGACGCGGTCCCCATAGCGTTCGAGCCCCGGCGGCACCTGATCGTCGGTGACGAGCCAGATGCGCCGCGTCCAGGGCAGGAAGCGCAGGATCGAGGACAGGCACCAGTGGATCTCGCCGCGCGCCGCAAAGCGCGTGGCGTCGCGGGCCCGCGTATGGCCTGCGTTGGGTTGGGCCCCGTAGCGGAGCCGCTTGGCCACATGGGCCGGGTCATCGCCGTCAACCCAGGCGACGACGGCGTCGATCGGTCCCAGACCGTCCGGGGCCGTCACGCCACCACGACCCGCGTGCCCACCGGCACCCGCTCGTAAAGATCGATGGCGTGGTCGTTGATGAGCCGCAGGCACCCCGAGGAGAACTTCTGCCCCATCGTCCAGGGCTGCGGCGTGCCGTGGATGCGGTAAAGGGTATCCCGGCCGTTCTGGTACAGGTACAGCGCCCGCGCGCCCAGGGGGTTGGAGGCGTGACCGCCCGGCAGCCCGTCCGCGAAGGGGCCGTAGACCTCGGGCTCGATGGCGATCATCTCCCGCGTGGGGATCCAGGACGGCCACTCGGCCTTGCGCGCCACATAGGCCTCGCCCTGGAAGGTGCGCCCCGGCGCGCCGACGGCGATCTTGTAGCGCCGCGCCATGCCATCCCCCAGACCGAGGTAGAGCCAGGTGTTCTCCACGTCGCCGTAGATCGTGCCTGCGGGCAGCGATCCCCCTACCTCCACATCGGTCGGCATCCAGTCGCGCGGGATGCGCACGACCTGCTGCGCCACGGCCGGCGCGGCGAGAAGGCTCGCTGCGCCGGCAGCGAGGAAGCGTCGGCGAGTCGTCATGAACCTGTCCCCGGTTTTATTGCCCGGGGGGCCCTACCACAAAATCACGGAACGGGCCCCGGGGTGGTCCCCGAGGCCCGACGTTTCCACAGCCCTTGTGGCCCCAGCGCGACGGCTCAGTAGGCGTAAGCCCGCGCACCCAGCGGCACCCGATTGTACAGGTCGATCACATGGCTGTTGTACATGCGGAAACAGCCGTTCGACGCCGAGGCCCCGATGGATGCGGGCTCCAGGGTCCCGTGGATGCGGATCGCGGTGTCCCGGTCCCCCTGGAAGAAGTAGAGCGCCCGCGCGCCCAGCGGGTTGTCCGGCCCCCCCGGCATCCCGTCCGCGTACTTCGAATACCGCGCGGGGTTGCGCTCGATCATCTCGTCGGTCGGCCGCCACGAGGGCCACTCGACCTTGCGCCCGATCACCGCCTGCCCGTGCCAGCCCAGGCCTTCCTGCCCGACCGCGACGCCGTAGCGGATCGCGTAGTCGCCCGGCAGGATGAAATACAGATGGTAGCTCTGCGGCACGATATGGATGTCGTTGGGCACGAGCCCCGGCGCGACCTGCACCACCGTGGCGCGGTAGCGTTCGGGGATCGCGTAGTCCCCCTCCACGTCCGGCGGCAGGGCCATGGAGGCCTGGACTGCCTGCGGTCCGATATCAAGCCGGAGCGGGCCCGGATCCTCGATCAGCGGGGCCTGCGCCGAGACGAGCTCCTGCGCCAGGACGGGCCCGGCGGACAGGGCCAGCGCAGAGGAGGCGAGGAAACGGCGGCGGGTCAGCATGGGTCTTGGGTCCTCTCGGCGGCGATCAAGTCACCTATGATTCGGGGCCCTCGGGCTCCGGTGCGTACAACCTAGGGCAGGGTCGGGCAGGCCGGAAGGTCAGGGAAACCCCCAGCTATCGGATAACTCTGGGGCGTGGCATCCGATAACAAAAGGCCCCGGCGTCTCCACCGGGGCCTTCCAATCTCGTCAACCGATGCAGTCGATCACTCGGTCGCGGGCTGCTCTTCCTTGGCCATCTCCTGGCCGGTCGCCTGATCGACGACCTTCATCGACAGCCGCACCTTGCCGCGGTCGTCGAAGCCCAGCAGCTTCACCCAGACCTCCTGGCCTTCCTTCAGCGCATCCGACGGATGGTTCAGGCGGCGGTTCTCGATCTGGGAGACGTGCACGAGGCCGTCGCGCTTGCCGAAGAAGTTCACGAAGGCGCCGAAGTCCACGATCTTGACGACCGTGCCCTTGTAGACGCCGCCCTCTTCCGGCTCCGCCACGATCGAATAGATCATGTCGTAGGCCTTCTTGATGGCCTCGCCGTTCGAGGACGCGATCTTGATCGTGCCGTCGTCGTTGATGTCGACCTTGGCGCCCGACACTTCCACGATCTCGCGGATGACCTTCCCGCCCGACCCGATCACTTCCCGGATCTTGTCGGTAGGGATCTGCATGGTCTCGATGCGCGGCGCATGGACCGAGAAGCTCTGCGGCCCGGAGAGCGCCTTGTTCATCTCGCCCAGGATGTGCAGCCGGCCCACGCGGGCCTGCTCCAGCGCCTTGCCCATGATCTCGGGCGTGATGCCCGCGACCTTGATGTCCATCTGGAGCGAGGTGATCCCGGCTTCGGTGCCCGCGACCTTGAAGTCCATGTCGCCGAGGTGATCCTCGTCGCCCAGGATGTCCGTGAGCACGGCCCACTGGCCGTCCTCCTCGAGCACGAGGCCCATCGCCACGCCGGCCACGGGAGCCTTCAGCGGCACGCCCGCATCCATCATCGACAATGAGCCGCCGCAGACGGAGGCCATGGACGACGAGCCGTTGGACTCGGTGATCTCCGACACGACGCGGATCGTGTAGGGGAAGTCCGTGGGCGCCGGCAGCACGGCCTGAAGCGCGCGCCAGGCGAGCTTGCCGTGGCCGATCTCACGACGCCCGGGCGAGCCCACGCGGCCGACTTCGCCGACCGAGTAGGGCGGGAAGTTGTAGTGCAGCAGGAAGTTCTCTTTGAAGTTCCCGTGCAGCGCGTCGATGAACTGCTCGTCGTCGCCGGTGCCGAGCGTGGTGACGACCAGCGCCTGCGTCTCGCCGCGGGTGAACAGCGCCGAGCCGTGCGTCCGGGGCAGGAGGCCCGTCTGCGACACGATGGGCCGCACCACGTCCAGGCCACGCCCGTCGATCCGCCGCCCGCCGCGCACGATGTCGCCGCGCAGCACGGAGGATTCCAGGTCCTTGAGGGCCGCCTTGAGGGACGGGTCCGCCCGCTCCTCGTCCGACAGGCCCGCCTTGATGGCGTCCACGGCGGCGTCGATGGCCGCAACGCGGTCCTGCTTCAGGCGGATGGCGAACGCCTCCCGCATGGCCGTCTCGCCCAGCGACCGCACACGGGCGGACAGGGCCGAATAGTCGACCGGCTGGAAGTCGAAGGGCTCCTTGGCCGCCTCTTCCGCCATGTCGATGATGAGGTCGATGACCGGCTGCATCTGCTCGTGGGCAAAGACCACCGCGCCCAGCATCTCCTGCTCGGACAGCTCGTAGGCCTCGGACTCCACCATCATCACGGCGTCCTGGGTGCCCGCGACGACAAGGTCGAGCCGCTGCTCGGGCTTGTTGCGGATGCCCTGGATGTCGTCGACCTGCGGGTTCAGCACGTACTGGCCGTTGACGAAGCCCACGCGCGCCGCGCCGATCGGGCCCATGAAGGGCACGCCCGACAGGGTCAGCGCCGCCGAGGCCGCGATCATCGCGACGATGTCGGGCTCGTTCTGGAGGTCATGGCTCAGCACGGTGCACATCACGAGCACTTCGTTGCGGAAGCCCGGAACGAAGAGCGGACGGATCGGCCGGTCGATCAGGCGCGACGTCAGCGTCTCCTTCTCGGAGGGGCGCGCCTCGCGCTTGAAGAAGCCGCCCGGGATCTTGCCGGCGGCGTAGAACTTTTCCTGATAGTGGACGGTCAGGGGAAAGAAGTCCTGCCCGGGCTTCGCTTCCTTGGCGAAGGTCACGTTCGCCATGACGCTGGTCTCGCCCAGGGTGGCGATGACGCTGCCATCGGCCTGGCGGGCGACCTTGCCCGTCTCCAGCGTGAGCGTCTCGTTGCCCCACTGGATGGATTTCCTGATTTCGTTGAACATCGAATGTCCTTCCGGCGCGCCTTCGCGCCTGTGATGCCCCCCTGTCACTTCACATTTCCTGGGGGCCGGTTTTCGGAGGGGCCGCATTGCCCCTGGCTCTGGTTGTCTAAGGCGCCGGTCGAGCCCGGCCCGCGCCCCTGAAAAGGAGAACCGCACCCCACCGCTTTGGTTCGGCAGGGTGCGGTTCGGTCAACTCTTAGCGGCGGAGGCCCAAGCGCTCGATCAGCGACTGGTAACGGCCCTCGTCCTTGCCCTTGACGTAGTCCAGAAGGCGGCGGCGCTGGGCCACCATCATCAGGAGGCCACGGCGGCCGTGGTTGTCCTTGGTGTGGGTCTTGAAGTGCTCCGTGAGCGTCGCGATACGCGACGACAGGATCGCGACCTGCACCTCGGGCGAGCCGGTGTCGCCGGGCTTGGTGGCGAACTCGGAAAGGATGCGGGCCTTGTCTTCGGCGGTGATCGACATCGGATATCTCCTTGAAGGTTCGTGTGACGGCGCAAGCCGGGATGTCGTCCAGCAGGGCCCGTCCCCGCGGCTGACCCGGGGGGATGCGTGCACATAGGGTCTTTCGCCCCCGAAAGAAAGCCGGGACGTCACGCTGCGGCCATCCGTCCCGCCGCGCGCCGCACCCTTGGCCTGCGCCGCCCCCGCGCTTAGGTTGGCCGCGCAAGCCAAGGCGCCCCGGCCAAGGCCCCAGCCACGCCCCCGGG
>CADCUU010000299.1 GCA_902805995.1 uncultured Rubellimicrobium sp. | reverse complement strand
GACTGCTTCGCCCTAGATCCGTGCAGGCTGGCCCCACACTCCAGCAGGCCCGGGCAGCAGATGTAGTCGACAGCGCCCTACCCCGCCAGCGCTCGATGTATGCCCAGGTCGGAGCGCCCGGCCAGACCGGCCCACCAACCCTTTCGGGCATGACGGAAGCGGGCCGGTGGTCTATACCCCGGCAGCCGCGCCCCATCCCAGGCGCGCCCGGGGAACAGATCGATGCTGGCCGACAATTTGTTCACCCGGGACAGCGCCGTATTCCTTGCTGGCGGCACGATGGGCGCGATGATGCGCGACCACGACTGGTCCACCTCTCCCCTCGGCGCGCCGGAGGCCTGGCCCCAGTCGCTCCGGTCCGTCGTGGGCCTGCTGCTCGCATCAAAGTTTCCTATGTTCGTGGCCTGGGGCCCTGGTCTCGGCTTCCTCTACAACGACGCCTATGCCGAAATTCTGGGCGCCAAGCACCCGCGCGCGCTGGGCCTCCCCTTCCAGGAGATCTGGGCGGAGATCTGGCCCGACATCTCTCCCCTGATCGATGCCGCGCTGGCGGGCCAGGCGACCTACCGCGAGGACCTGCCCCTCGTCGTGAACCGCAAAAACTTTGAGGAAACCGCCTGGTTCACCTTCAGCTACTCCCCCGTCCGCGACGAGACCGGGCAGGTCGCCGGCATGTTCTGCACGGTGGTCGAGACGACCGGACGCGTGCTCGCGGAGCGCCGCATCGCCGCCGAAAGCGAGCGGCTGGCGCGCATGTTCGAACAGGCACCGGGCTTCATCACCATCCTGAAGGGACCCGACCACGTCTTCGACTTCGCCAACGGCACCTACCGGCGCCTGTTTGGCGACCGAGACTTCGTCGGCAAGACCGCGCGGGAGGTGTTCCCCGACCTCGAAGGCCAGGACTTCTTCGAACTGCTCGACCGAGTCTACGCCACGGGCGAACGCTTTGCCGCGCGGCAAGTCCCGATCCGGCTCGAACGGACGCCTGGGGGTCCGCGGGATGAGCGCTGGCTCGACTTCCTCTACGAGCCGATCATGGACGAAGCGGGCGCTGTCATCGGCATCTTCGTCGAAGGGCATGACGTGACCGAGGCGCGGAGCGCCGAGATCCGCCTGCGCGAAAGCGAGGCGCGACTGAGCTTCCTCGACCGGCTGAGCGCCGAGACCGCGGCCCTGGCCGACGCCGACGCCGTCCTCGCCACCACCACGCGCCTTCTGGGGGAGCAAATGGGCGGCGCGATTTGCGCCTATGCCGACATGGATGCGGACCAGGACGGCTTCACGATCCGGGGCGACTGGGCCGCTCTCGGATCGCTCAGCATCCGTGGTCGCTACAGGCTCGCTGACTTCGGCAGGCTCGCGGTCGCAAACCTCCGCGCGGGCGAGCCTCTCGTCCTCAAGGACATCGAGAGCGAACTCGCACCCGAGGAAGCGGCCACGTTCCAGGCCATCGGCATCGCCGCGACGATCTGCATGCCGCTCGTCAAGGATGGGCGGCTCGTGGCCCTCATGGCCATCCACGACCGGGTGCCCCGTGCCTGGACCCCCAACGATCTCGCCCTCCTGCGCGAGGTGACGGCCCGGTCCTGGGCGCATGTGGAGCGGGTCGGCGCAATGGCCGAGCTGAGCCAGAGCGAGGCGCAGTTCCGCGCCTTTACCCAAGCCGTCCCCAACCATGTCTGGGCGGCCAATGCCGATGGGGCGCTCTTCTGGTTCAACGAGCAGGTCTACGCCTATTCCGGCATGACTGCGGACGCCCTTCAGGGGACGGGCTGGACCGGCATCGTGCATCCCGACGACCTGCCCGATGCGACCGCCTCTTGGCTCCGATCCGTCGCCACCGAGGAAGTCTATGAGACCGAGTTCCGCATCCGCCGCGCCGATGGCCGGTACCGCTGGTTCCTCGTGCGCGCCGAGCCGGTGCGCGGAGCCGGCGGCGAGGTCCTGACCTGGGTCGGCACCAACACCGACATCCATGACCGCCGCCGGGCCGAAGCGGCGCTCCGCGATCTCAACGATACTCTGGAGCAGCGCGTGACCCAGCGCACCGCCGAGCTGGAAGCCGCGCAGGAGCAGCTTCGCCAGAGCCAGAAGCTCGAAGCCATGGGGAGCCTCACCGGGGGCGTGGCGCACGACTTCAATAACCTCCTTACCCCGATCATCGCCAGCCTCGACATGTTCCTGCGCCGCGGAATCGGGAGCGAGCGCGAGCGGCGGCTCATGGACGGCGCGCTCCAGTCCGCCGAGCGGGCGAAGACGCTGGTGCAGCGTCTTCTGGCCTTCGCGCGGCGGCAGCCGCTCCAGCCTGTCTCGGTGGACGTGAAAAGCCTCATGACGGGGATGAGCGACCTCATCGCCAGCACGTCCGGCCCACGCATCGACGTGCGGGTGGAGATGCCCGACGACCTGCCGCCCGCCTTGGCGGACGCCAACCAGTTGGAGATGGCGGTGCTGAACCTCGCGGTCAACGCGCGGGACGCCATGCCCGATGGCGGTGTCCTGACCATCGCGGGCACGCCGGAGCTTGTGGCTGTGGGTGATCCCGGCAGGCTGCGCCCTGGGCCGTACATTCGCCTCTCCGTCCGCGACACCGGTATCGGCATGGACGAGGCCACGCTGACCCGCGCGATCGAACCCTTCTTCTCCACCAAAGGGATTGGCAAGGGCACGGGCCTCGGCCTTTCCATGGCGCACGGGTTGGCCTCCCAGCTTGGCGGCGGCCTGACCATCACGAGCCGCCCGGGCGAGGGCACGACCGTAGAACTATGGCTGCCGGTGGGCGTGGCGGCCGTCACGAGCGACACCGCCCCCCACGACGCGGTCACCGGGCCGCGTGGCCTGGGGACCGCGCTCGTGGTGGATGACGAGGATCTCGTCCGCATGAGCACGGCCGACATGCTGATGGACCTCGGCTACGAGGTGGTGGAGGCGTGCTCGGCCGAGCAGGCGCTGTGCCTCGTCGAGGAAGGCCTCGCGCCGGACCTCCTGGTCACCGACCACTTGATGCCGGGACTGAGCGGCGTAGACCTCGCCCGCGATCTGCGGTCGCGCCGCCCGGACCTGCCGGTGCTGGTCGTGTCCGGCTACGCCGAGATGGAAGGCCTGACCTCGGACCTCCCCCGTCTCACCAAGCCGTTCCGTACCTCGGAGCTTGCCGCAAGCCTCGCGGCGCTGCTGCGCGCGCCATAAGTCCGGCTCGCGCCGTCCAGTCCACCGTCGCAGCCTGACGAAATCACCTACCCACAGGGGGCGCTCCCCCTCGCCCAGTTGGCACGCCAAGGCGCCCCTTTGGCTGGCCATCATGTCGCACCCGTTGCAGCACGGGAAAGCGAACATTAGATGAACGGCATGACAGCTCCCACCCTGCAAGCCAAGCTCGCCATCCTATCGGACGCCGCGCGCTATGACGCCTCCTGCGCCTCCTCGGGCACCTCCAAGCGGGATTCCCGCGACGGCAAGGGGCTGGGGAGCACCGATGGGAATGGCATCTGCCACAGCTTCACTCCGGACGGGCGCTGCGTGTCGCTGCTCAAGATCCTGCTCACCAACTTCTGCATCTTCGACTGCGCCTATTGCGTGAACCGCGTGTCGTCGAACGTGCAGCGCGCCCGCTTCACGCCCGAGGAGGTGGTGGAGCTCACGCTCGAATTTTATCGCCGCAACTACATCGAGGGGC
>CADCUU010000298.1 GCA_902805995.1 uncultured Rubellimicrobium sp. | reverse complement strand
CTGGGACCTCGGCGGCGGCGCCGTGGTGCTCCTCGGCGCGGCCCTGATCCTCGCGGCTCCCCGCGTTGGATGAAGGCCCACGCCCCGCTCGCGTTCCTGCTAGGGAATAGCGCAACGGGCCCACCCTGGCGAAAACACTTAGCGCCCCAGCGCTTTTGCCTGTTCCCCGGCCCGACGCTCCCCTCCCTGTCACCGGACCCGCCCAGCGGACCGATCAACGCAATGGGCGCAAACCGCCCGATACGGGAGACACAGGATCATGCTCAAGACGCTTCTCGCCACCGCCGCGCTCGGCCTCTCGGTGGGCCTGCCAGCCCTTCCCGCGCTGGCCGACGGCGGCGAAAACTTCGTCCGCCTGGAACAGTGGGGCGCCCGCAACGAGGTGGGCCTTTATCAGGACGGCCACCGCAACCGCCTGTCCGTCACGCAGGAGGGCTACGGCAACACCACGATCGCCACCCAGGACGGGGCGCGCAACCGAACTGTGGTGGGCCAGACCGGCGCTCATAACGAGGTGACGTCCTCCCAGGCCGGGCGCTGCAACGTCCTGGGCGTCGCGCAGTTCGGCCACAGCAACTCGGCGGAGGTCGATCAGGCCGGGCGCTGCAACGCGATGGCCGTGATCCAGACCGGCCGCAACGGCGAGGTGTCGGCCCGCCAGTCCGGGCACGGCAACGTCGCGGTGATCGTTCAGGACTGACGGCCCGTTCCCCGGGGGCGCGGCCAACGCGCCCCCCTTGCCCAAGGAGGATCTTCGGATGACGACCCGAGCCCCGTTCCTGATGACCGTGATGGCCCTGATGCTCACGGCCTGCGCCATGGCGCTGGGCGGTCCCCCGGCCCCGCCCGTCCACAACCTTGCGGACCAGCCCTTCGCCTGCGAACTCCTGGCGCGCCCCACCGGCCGCGGAACGGAACTGGAGGGGCGGCTCGACGCGCGCGACGCATTCGCCGGTTCCTACGAGCTCCGCGTCCGCGGCCCCGGCGTCGCGGTGGATCAGGCAGGCGAGCTGTCCCTTGCCGCCGGCCAGTCCGCCCTTCTAGGGCAGGCGAGCCTGTCGGGCGACCTGTCCAGCCTCGACGCGCGCCTGACCGTCACCGGGGCGGGCCGCACCGTGACCTGCCCCCTCCGCCAGCCGTGAGCCCGCCTTAGCTGTAGTGGGCGACCGGCGTCCCCGCGATGGCGCTCATGTTGAGGAGGCCGCGCGCGGTGATGGACGGCGTCACCACATGGGCGCGGTTGCCCATGCCCATCAGGATCGGCCCGACCTCCAAGCCCCCGGACTTCATCTTGAGGATGTTACGCACGCCCGAGGCCGCGTCGATCCCCGCGAAGATCAGGATGTTCGCGGGCCCCTCGAGCCGCCCGTTGGGCAGGAGCCGCGCCCGGATATCCGGGTCGAGCGCGGCATCGACGTTCATCTCGCCCTCATATGCGAAGTCGGGCTCCCGCTGGTCGAGGATCGCCATCGCGGCCCGCATCTTCTGGCCCGACGGCACGTCGAGGTTGCCGAACTGCGAATGCGAGCAAAGCGCCACCTTGGGCACCACGCCGAACCGCCGAGCGTGCCGGGCCGCGCCGACGGCGGCCTCGACCACCTGCTCGGGCGTGGGGTCGGAATGGACCTGGGTGTCCGCGATGAACAGCGGCCCTTCCTCCAGGATCATAAGCGACAGCGCGCCCTGGGGCCGCAGCCCGTCGCGCGCCAGAATCTGGCGGACGTAGTTCAGGTGCCACAGGAACTGCCCATAAGTCCCGCAAATAAGGCTGTCCGCCTCGCCCCGATGGACCAT
Source organism: uncultured Rubellimicrobium sp. (assembly GCA_902805995.1). GTDB lineage: Bacteria > Pseudomonadota > Alphaproteobacteria > Rhodobacterales > Rhodobacteraceae > Rubellimicrobium. The sequence goes on along the minus strand of CADCUU010000298.1, from coordinate 1,921 downwards.
CACCGCGCCGATGGCGGTGGTGTTGGTGCGGATCGTGGTGCGCGCCACCTCGGGCGTGACGCCGCGCCGGGCCATCAGCTCGTGGTAGCTGCCCCAGTAGTCGCGGTAGCGGGCGTCCGATTCGGGGTTCACCAGCTCGAAGTCGCGGTCGGGGCGGATCGGCAGGCCGAGCCTCCGGCAGCGGACGTCGATCACCTCCGGGCGGCCGATCAGGATGGGCTTGTCGTCTGTCTCCTCCAGCATGGCGGCGGCGGTGCGCAGGACCCGCTCGTCCTCGCCCTCGGCAAAGACGATGCGGCGCGCGGCGTTCATGGACGCCTCGAACACCGGCCGCATGATGAGGGCGGAGCGGAAGACCGACCCGTCGAGCTGCTCCTTGTAGGCCTTGAGGTCCCCGATCGGCCGGGTCGCCACGCCCGTCTCCATGGCCGCGCGGGCCACGGCGGTCGCCACCACGCCCATGAGGCGGGGGTCGAAGGGCTTGGGGATCAGGTAGTCGGGCCCGAAGGTCATCTCCTCGCCGTGATAGGCGGCGGCGGCCTCGGCGCTGGTCGTGGCGCGCGCAAGCTCCGCGATCCCCTCGATGCAGGCGAGCTTCATCTCGTCGTTGATCTGCGTGGCCCCCACGTCCAGGGCCCCGCGGAAGATGAACGGGAAGCAGAGGACGTTGTTCACCTGGTTCGGGAAGTCCGACCGCCCCGTGGCGATGATCGCGCCGGGCGCGGCCTCGCGGGCGAGGTCCGGGAGGATCTCGGGGTTGGGGTTGGCGAGCGCGAAGATGATTGGGCCATGCGCCATGCGGGCCACCATCGCCGGGGTCAGAACGTTCGGGCCCGACAGGCCCAGGAACATGTCCGCGCCCTCGATCACCTGCTCCAGCGTCGCGGGCGAGGTGCCTTGCGCATAGGCCGCCTTCTGCTCGCTCATCTCTTCGGTCCGGCCATGGTAGACGAGGCCCGCGAGGTCGAGGAGGAAGATGTTCTCGCGCCGGACACCCAGCTTCACCAGCATGTCGAGGCAGGCGATCCCCGCCGCGCCCCCGCCGGTGGACACGATGCGCAGGTCCTCGAACCGCTTGCCGAGGACGCGCAGCGCGTTCGTCGTCGCGGCGCCCACCACGATGGCGGTGCCGTGCTGGTCGTCGTGAAAGACGGGGATGTTCATCCGCTCGCGGCAGAGCTTCTCCACCACGAAGCAGTCGGGCGCCTTGATGTCCTCAAGGTTGATCGCCCCAAAGGTGGGCTCCAGCGCGCAGACGATGGCGGCGAGCTTCTCCGGGTCGGACTCGTTCACCTCGATGTCGAAGCAGTCGATATTGGCGAACTTCTTGAAGAGGACGGCCTTGCCTTCCATCACGGGCTTGGAGGCCAGCGCGCCGATGTTGCCCAGGCCCAGCACCGCCGTCCCGTTCGACACCACCGCCACGAGGTTGCCGCGCGCTGTGTAGTCCCGCGCCGTGTCGGGGTTAGTCCTGATTTCCAGGCAGGCCTCCGCCACGCCGGGCGAATAGGCGCGTGCGAGGTCGCGCCCGTTGGCGAGGGGCTTCGTGGCCCGGATCTCCAGCTTTCCGGGCTTCGGAAAGCGGTGGTAATCCAGCGCGGCCTGCCTCAGACCTTCCTTGCCGTCGTCGGCCATGACCCTGCTCCCGCCTTCGATTTTGCCCGCTTTAACCATGCCACGCCCCCCTTGCAAAGGCTGGACGCCTTGCGGCACCGTCGCGGGATCATGACAGATGTCCCGATCCGCGCCGAGGCGCTGCTTCCCACCTCCGACCTCCGGGCGGACCTGCCGTTCTTCACCAGGGTGCTGAAGATGCGGCTTGACCTGATCTATCCGGCGGACGACCCCACGGTCGCGGTCTTCTCGGGCCATGGGCTTCGGGTGCGGCTCGCGCAGCAGGCGGGGGCGCCGGGGGTCCTGC
>CADCUU010000297.1 GCA_902805995.1 uncultured Rubellimicrobium sp. | reverse complement strand
ACCTGGCTTTACACGGGGCAGGTCCGGGGAGAGTGGGTGAGCTTTGCCAAGCTGGGGAGCTGGTACCTGCTGCTTTACGTGGCCTTCGTGACGGTGACGCTGGTCACGCGGCGGGCGCTGGTGCCCGGTCAGACAAAGCCCCGCCACCAGAGCAGCGTGACCACGAGCGCGAAGGTCACGAGGACGTAGAGGCCCAGGGCCGCGGCGGCGTTCTTGCGGCGGTCGCGGCGCTGGCGGGCGGGGTCGATGGCGCGCAGACGGTGCGAGAGGCGGGTCTGGGCGCGGGCGACCTCTCGCGGGTCGATCAGACGGCTCAGGCGGGGGTGGCGGGCCATCTCCTCGGCTCGGACGAGGACCTCGGCCTCGCGCCGGGCGCTGCGGGGAAGGCGGCGGCCGGCGCGGCGGACCTGATGGGCGAGGTCGGGGCCCGAGACGCCCAGCTTTTCACGCAGTTGCAGGCGAAGGTCGGTCAGGCGGGAGGTCCAGTCGGTCATGCGGCAGATGTGGCGCGATGGGGGACGGTCCTCAAGCCCCCTGTTGCGGAGGGGCGCGGGGCGCTAGACCCAGGGCCATGCTGAACCTCATCCGCCACGGCGCGCCCTCTGACCGCCCTGCCCTGCTGATCGCCCATGGCCTGTTCGGATCGGCGCGGAACTGGGGAGTGATCGCCCGGCGGCTGTCGGACACGCGCGAGGTCGTGGCCGTGGACATGCGCAACCACGGGGGCAGCTTTCACGATGCGGCGCACGGCTATCCGGAGATGGCGGCGGATCTGGCGCGGGTGATCGAGGCGGAGGGTTCGCCGATGGATGTGCTCGGCCATTCCATGGGGGGCAAGGCGGCGATGGTGCTCGCGCTGTCGCGGCCGGATCTGGTCCGGAAGCTCCTTGTGCTCGACATCGCGCCGGTGGCCTATGGGCATAGCCAGATGAAGCAGATCGAGGCGATGCGGCGGGTGGACCTGGGCACTGTCGCGTCGCGGGCGGAGGCGGAGGCGCAAATGGGGGCTGAGACGGGGATCGCGCCGTTCCTGCTCCAGAGCCTTGACCTCGGGGAGCGGCGGTGGCGGCTCAACCTCGATGCGCTGGAGGCGGCGATGGGGGATGTGGTGGGCTTCCCGGAGGTCGCGGGCCGCTTTGAGGGGCCCGCGCTGTTCCTGTCCGGGGAGGAGTCGAGTTACGTCCTGCCCGAGCATCGGGAGCGCATCCGGGCGCTGTTCCCGGCGGCGCGGTTCGTGCGCGTCAAGGGCGCGGGGCACTGGCTCCATGCGGACCGGCCCCGCGAGACGGAAGGGGCGGTGAGGGCCTTTCTCGACGCGTGAGCGTCGGCGGCCCTGCACCGGGAGTGGGTCAGCGCAGCGGGACGGAGGCCACGTTGTCCTGGTAGTCCTTTTGCGGGTCTCGGCCGAAAAGCGTCAGCGCGTAGGCCACGAGCGAGGAGCCGTCCTTCCAGATCTTGGCGTGCTGGAGGTCCATCCGCAGGAGGAGGAGCTTGGGGTCGTCCTTGCCGCCTTCGTACCAGGCGGAGACGTAGGGGTTCCAGAGCTCGTCGATCATGGCGCGGTTCTGGTCGACCTGGAGCATGCCGGAGACGGTGGCCCAGATGTCGTGGCCCTTGGACACGAAATGGAAGCTGGACTGCTGGGCGCCGCCGTCGCGGACATGGCGGCCGAGGTCGGTGTCCGTCGAGGTGAAGAACCAGGCGGGACCGTGATCCTCCTTGGTGGCGAACTGGGCGGTCATGGGGCGGTATTCGATCTCGCTCCCCAGGCCCAGCATGACGGTCATGTCGTCACGGATCTCCTTCCAGAAGCGAGCCTCGAGCTGGGCGTCCTTCTTGGCGTCGTCGGTCATGGCTCTCTCCCCGTGGATTGGTCGGCCGTGAATAGGTCGGCGGGTGAACGGACAGGAGCGCGGGAGGTTCCCACGAGCGGGCGTGGGCCCCTTCGGTGCGGTTCACGCGAAGGGGCGACGCGTCCACGACGCGCGGCGGCCGGGAGGGTCCCGGTCGGCGGGGGGCCCGCGCCCGCCGTTCAAGAAGCTGTCGCCCGTGGAGCCTGTCCCCCGTTCGGGGGCCCCGGGCCTTGGATGTGTCCGCCCGGCGCGGAGGTCCGCGCCTGAGAGCAGCGGGCGTTGCGCCCTGCCCGTAGTTGGGGCGCGGGGGCTGGTCCTTTGGGGAGATTGGCAGGAGGAGGTTAACGGAGTCTTGCCCCGGCGAGCGGTAGACCCGGGGGGTCGCGCAACGGCTGGCGCTGCATCACGCAGGCGTGTTGGCGGCTGGAAAAACTTTGGGATGCAGGGGGACGTGTCTTTGAGAGCGGTTCCAATCGGGGCCGGACGCCAACACGGAGAGACACCATGCGCCTCGTACTTTCGTTCCTGGTCGCCTTTGGATTCGCGGCCCCGGCCTTTGCGGGCCATGACGCCGGCGTCCCGCCCGGACAGGGCACCGCCGACCGCAACATGGACGGCAAGACCAATGGCAAGGACTACGCCCCGGGGCAGTCGGCCGCCGAAGCTGTCGCGACGGATGTCGATGGGAACGGCACGATCAACGGGCAGGATTATGCGCCGGGGCAGCGGCGGGAAAAATAAGGCGCCCTGCCGGAAACGGGAGGGGCGGCCCTGGGAGGGGCCGCCTTTGGCGTTTCGGGAAGGCGTGGGCTGGGGGAGTGCCCGGACCGCGTGGGCGACGATGCGTTCTGCGTTCGGGACTGGTCAGGCCGGTGACTAGTCAGGCCCGTGTCGAGCGGCCATGCGGGACGGTGTCAGGCCCTGCCTGGAGCCTCGCGATACTGCTGGAGAGTGTAGATGAAGAGGAGGATGCCGGCGACCTCCAGGCCCTCCTCCAGGTTCGTGAGGAGGCGGTACTGGAAGGTGTGGCGGCCGAGTTCCTCGATCACGGGGCCGGCGAACATCTCCATCCCGACCGCGCCCGTCAGGTAGACTGCCGCGGACATGACGGCGAGCCGGCGGGTCCGGGGGCCGAGCGAGGTCAGGAACGGCATCAGAAGCCAGAGCCCCACCAGCGCAAGGAAGCCGAGCGGGACGACCCAGGCGAAGTGGAAGAGGCCGCTTCCCCCGATATTCCGGAACAGGACGTCGGACAGGCGTTCGTGGAGGCCGTAGAATTCGTCGAAAGACACGATCCCGAACAGGGCCGACAGGCCGAACCACGGCAGGACCGCGCCACGCCCGGTCTGCATGGCGTCCTGTCCGTTGCCGAAGAGCAGACCGGCCACCACGAAGAGCAGCACGATCGAGATCCAGGTGAGGACCCCTTCCTCGGAGTCGGGGTCGAATATCGAGATCCTGTCATCGGCCCCGGCCCCCGAGATGACGTTGAGAATGTCCTGAAGGAGCCCGAGCGCCCAGACCGCCGCGATCAGCGTCGCGACGATGGAAAGCACCCCGCGCCAGTTCAGGAGCAGGTTTCGCGGCTGAGCCGGTCCGAGCGTGAACGCCATCTGACTTCCGTCCTTGGTTTCCGTAGAGAAATGTAACGGATTTGTGTCAAATTGCGAGCGAAAGTTGGGCAAGCGGGTTTGGCCGTGCGGGGACTGGGTTATGGGGCGGGGATTTTGGGAATGGCATGCAGGAATGCAGCGCGAGAGGGTCCCATGCGCGGGGTTGGGGGGCCCCTTCGGTGCCGTTCACGCGAAGGGGCGACGCGTCCACGACGCGCGGCGGCCGGGAGTGTCCCGGTCGGCGGGGGGCCCGCGCCCGCCGTTCAAGAAGCTGTCGCCCGTGGAGCCTG
>CADCUU010000296.1 GCA_902805995.1 uncultured Rubellimicrobium sp. | reverse complement strand
CGCCGGGGCTGTCCTGGTTGCGTGCGGGATCAAGGCGGGCGAAGGGGCGCATGGCTTCCTCGCGGCGCTCGGGCGGGATGCCAGGACCGTCGTCCTCCACCGAGAGGCGGACCATGCGGTCGCCGAAGGAGAGGCTGACCTGGGCGCGGCTTCCGTAGGCGAGCGCGTTGCTGATGAGGTTTTCGAGCGCGCGGCGGATTGCCATGGGGCGGAGGGGCACGGGGCCGGGATCGTCGCCCACGGGGGGCAGGAGGTCCACCGGATGGCCCGCGCGGCGGAAGTCGTCGACCACGGCCTGCACGAGGGGGGTGACGGGCGTGGCCTCCTGCGCGTCGCCGGCGTCGCCGCGCGCGAAGGCGAGGAAGCCGTCCACCATGCGGGCCATGTCGTCCACGTCGCGGATGAGGTCCTCGGCGTCGTCCTCGTCGTCGAGGAGCGACAGGCCGAGCCGCAGGCGGGTGAGCGGCGTGCGCAGGTCGTGGCTGATTCCGGCGAGCATGGCGGTGCGGGACTGGCTTTGCCGTTCGATCCGGTGGCGCATGTCGAGGAAGGCGGCCCCGGCGGCCCGGACCTCCAGCGCGCCGGAGGGGCGGAAGGGGATGACGCGGCCGCGCCCATAGGCCTGCGCGGCGGCGGCGAGGCGCTGGATGGGCCGGAGCTGGTTCCGCAGGAAGATATAGGCGACCGTGGTCAGGAGGACGCCCAGCACTCCGGTCAGGACAAGGAGTTGGTGGGGGTTGGAGGCGGCCACGCGGCGACGAGCGAAGTCCACCTCCATGTCGCCGTGGCGGGTAGAGAGCCAGAGAGTGACGCGGCGGGGCGTGCCGAGGTCCACGGCGCGCAGGGCCGGGAGGCCCTGGCGTAACGTGTCGACCATGGCGTGTCCCGACAGGTCCCAACGGTCCACGTCGTCGCGACCCGGGCGCGGCGCGGGGAGGAGGACATCCAGTTCCAAGGGCGCGGCAGCGGCGGTGGCGTAGGCGAGCGCGGTGTCCGGGTCGGGCGCGGCGTCGGTCGCCTCCACCAGGAAGCGCAGTTCGAGGAGCAGCGCACGCGTCATCTGGCGCGTGACATCCTCGTAGTAGCGCTGGACGAAGCTGATGGAGACGACGAGTTGGAGCGTCACCACGGGCAGGAGCAGGATAAGCGCCGACCGGGCGGCGAGCGAACGGGGCATGCGGTCGTGGAGCCAGTCGCCGATCATGCGCGCAGGGTAGCGGGCGGGGCGCCCGGGTTAAAGGCTTGGCGGCGGAAGCCTTGGCGACAGGCGGGCGTGGCATAGGTGGGGCGAGGGTCGGAGGGGTGTGGGATGGGGTTGGACAGGATCGAGAGGATGGGGCCGGACCTGTTGCAGGTGATCGCGCCCAACCCGTCGGCGTTCACGGCGGAGGGGACGAACACCTGGATCATAGGGACGAGCGAGGCCTGCGTGATCGATCCGGGGCCGGTGGATGATCGGCATCTGGGGGCGGTGATGGAGGCGCTGGCCGGACGGAAGGTCGGGGCGATCCTCGTGACCCATGCGCATCTGGACCATTCAGGGATGGCCCCTGTCCTTTCCGAGCGGACCGGGGCGCCGTTGTTGGCCTTTGGGGATGCAACGGCGGGGGTGAGGTCGGGGCCAGGGCCGCTCGGCCAGGGGATGGGAGTAGACTGGGGATTTCGGCCGGATCGCTGCGTCGGGGACGGTGAGGTTGTCGAGGGCGACGGCTGGCGGCTGCGGGCCTGGCACACGCCGGGACACATGGGGAACCACCTCTGCTTCGACGACGGCGAGCGGCTTTGGACCGGGGACCATGCGATGGGGTTCGCCACGAGCGTTGTCTCGCCGCCCGAGGGGGACATGGGCGACTACGTCGCCTCGCTGGAGCGGCTGATCGCGCTGGGGCCCCGGAGCCTGTGGCCGGGGCATGGCGCGCCGGTGAGCGAAGGGCCTGCGCGGCTGCAAGCGCTGCTGGACCACCGCCATGCCCGGGACACCGCGGTGCTGGCCGCTCTGAGCCCCCGTCCCCGGACGGCGGAGGAGATGCTGGACGCGATCTACACGGGGCTGCCGGTCGGGCTGCGCGGGGCGGCGCGGCGGAACCTGCTGGCGCATCTCGTGCATCTGGTGCGGCGTGGGCTGGCGGTGCCAGAGGGCGACCTGTCGGAGGGTGTTGCCTTCCGTTGCGTCGGCCCTAGCAATTCCCCTCTGGACGCCGGAAATCACCATTGCTATAGCCCGCCCCGTGGTCCGGCGTAGCTCAGCGGTAGAGCAAGCGACTGTTAATCGCTTGGTCGTAGGTTCGATCCCTACCGCCGGAGCCACCTAATCTTCCAGGGATGTGAGTGAGTTGGGCGTGTTGGTTGGCCTTGCGCGAGGTTGGACCAGACGCCTTGAAGCTGTTGCAGTATTCCGTGAGAGAACGGATCGGCGGCCAGATGGATCTTAAGTCTGCGGACTGACGCATCTGCTGCGGGTCGTGATCGCTGGTTGCGAATGGGCAGGGCTGCCCTCGCATTTGTGAGATACGCGAACCAGAGGCGCCGCCCTGCATCTTGTTCGGAGCGCCCGGTCCCTCTCAGCTGGGGTCTTGACCCAGCCCCGCCTCCAACCGGTCGGTGAGCGTGGCGAGCATGGCGTCGCAGCGGGCGATCTGTTCCTCGGTGACGTATTCGTCGGGCTTGTGCCCCTGCGCCATGGAGCCCGGCCCGCAGATCACCGTGGGCACTCCCAGCCGTTCGGAGAAGAGCCCGCCCTCGGTTCCGAAGGCCACCTTGATCGTGCCGTTCGCGCCCGTGAGCGACTGCACGAAGCGCACGGCCCGGGCGTCCGTCGGCGTCCCGAGGCCCGGATATGAGAACAGCTCCTCGACCGCGATCCCTGCCTCGGGCGCGTGGAGGCGCGCCGCCTGGGTGATGGCCAGGGCCTCGGCGCGTAGTTCGGCCACGAGCGTGGGGAGGTCGTCCTGCACCACGTTGCGGATCTCGAAGTCCAGGATGCAGCGGTTCGGCACGATGTTGAGCGCGACGCCCCCGTCGATGCGGCCCGCATGGACGGTCGTGTAGGGCACGTTGTAATCGGCGTCCCGAGGGCCCTCGCTCTCCAGCCGCTCCTGCATCGCGCGGAGCCGGGACAGGAGATCCGCCGCGAGGTGGATGGCGTTGAGGCCGAGGGGGGCCAGGGCGGAATGCGCCTCGCGCCCCGTGCAGGTGGCCCGCAGCGCGATCTTGCCCTTGTGCCCGGTGGCGACCTGCATGCCCGTAGGCTCCCCCACGATGCAGAGGAGCGGGCGGTGCGGGGCCTGGGCGAGCATGTCGATGAGGGAGCCCACGCCGAGGCAGCCCAGTTCCTCGTCGTAGGAGAGCGCGAGGTGCAAGGGCGTGCGAAGGCGGCGACGTGCGGCGTCCAGCACGGCCCGCAGCGCGCAGGCGACGAAGCCCTTCATGTCCGCCGCCCCCCGCCCGTAGAGGCGTCCGTCCCGCCGGGTGAGCGCGAAGGGCGGCACGGTCCAGGCCTGCCCCTCGACCGGCACGACATCCGTGTGCCCCGACAGCATGACCCCGGCGCGGTCGGCGGGGCCGACCGTCACCAACAGGTTCGCCTTGCCGCCCGAGGCGTCGGGCAGGATCACCGGATCGAGGCCCGCCCCGCGCAGGAGTTCCGCCACCTCCTCCACCAAGGCGCGGTTCGGGTTCCGGCTCACGCTGTCATGCGCCAGAAGCCGGGCGAGGATGTCGAGGCTGTCCACGGATCGCTCCTCTTCTTCGGTCTCGTGCTGGAT
>CADCUU010000295.1 GCA_902805995.1 uncultured Rubellimicrobium sp. | reverse complement strand
TGGCGAGCGCGAACCACCAGTATTCGCCACGGTTCGCCCGGCCCTCGAAGTTGGCGAAGTTCGCCATGGCGCGGCGCACGGCCTCCGCCATGTCAATATCTTCGCGGTAGTCGTTAACGTGTCCGGCAATCGCGGTCATTATGATCCGTCCCAATCTTTGTCGCGCCAATATCGGCGCGCACAGCTATCGAGCGGATCGCTCCGCTTCCCAAGTCAGGGATTCATGACGTCGGCCTTCCCCGAAATCCCGTCGCCACCACGAACTTCTCCGACGAGTCCGACCGGCTCGCGGGGGGCTTCACGTTCTCCACCTTGGTGAAGGCCAGCTTCAGCCGCTTCTGCAGATCAGCCTCCGCCCCGCCCTGAAGCACCTTGGCGACAAATGTCCCGCCGGGCGCGAGCACGTCAAAGGCCAGCTCCGCCGCCGCCTCGCAAAGCGCGACGATCCGCAGGTGGTCCGTCCCCTTGTGGCCCGAACTCGCCGCGGCCATGTCCGACATCACCACGTCGGCCTGCCCGCCCAGCCATTCCTTAACCTGAAGGTCAGCGTCGTCCGACAGGAAGTCGAGCTGGTGGATCTCCGCCCCCGGAACCGGGTCCACCTCCTGAAGGTCAAGGCCCAGCACCCGCCCCTGCGGCTTGCCCGACTTTTCCCCCAGGGCGTTCACGCGCGGCACCGCGACCTGCGCCCATCCCCCGGGCGCCGAGCCGAGGTCCACCACCCGCGCGCCGGGCACGAGGAAGTGGAACTTGTCATCCAACTCGATCAGCTTGAAGGCCGCGCGCCCTCGGAACCCCTCGGCCTTGGCGCGACGCACGTAAGGATCGTTGAGCTGCCGCTCCAGCCACAGCGTCGAGGACAGCTTGCGCCCCTTGGCGGTCTTCACCTTGACCGTGAGGTCGCGCTGCCCGCGTCCCGAAGTGCCCTTGACCGGTGTCTTGCCCATATCCGCGTCCTGTTCCGTCAAGGATCCCATATGGGGCGCGCAAACGCGGAAGGGAACCCGGCATGACGGCGGCGATTGACCCCGGTGCCTCACAAGGAGCCATGCATGCCAGACCGTGACCCCGTTCGCCGCGTGCGCCTGTTCTTCGACGCGGGCCTGATCGCCAAGGCGGGAACGCCCGTGCACCGCGACCTGTCGGCGGCAGTGCGTGACGGGGCCACGCTCTTCCTCGCCTGCGACGAAGGGGCGGGCGTCGAACGCCTGCTGCGCGACGGCGACGGCTTCGGCCGGCACGAACGGATATCCCTCGCCGACCTCGTGGACCTCCCCGAAGGTGAGGACGGAGAGATGGACATCGAAGGCCTCGCCATCGACAGGGACCACGACGGAGGCTGGCTCTGGGTCGTGGGCTCCCAGTCCTTCAAGCGCGACAAGGTCAAGGACGGCGCCAAGGGGCCGGACAATCTCGCCACCCTCCGCGACATCGACTGGGAGGCGAACCGCCAGTTCCTCGGCCGCTTCCCCCTCGTAGAACGGAACGGCGGCCTCTGGCCCGTGGCCAAGGACGGCGATCGCCGCGCCGCGCACCTCAAGTTCAAGGGCAAGGGCCGCCTTCGCCACTGGCTCCGCCGCGACGGCCTGCTGCGCGACTTCCTGAACCTGCCCTCCAAGGAGAACGGCCTCGACGTGGAGGGGATCGTGGCGCGCGGCGACCGTGTCTGGATCGGCCTGCGCGGCCCCGTGCTGGGCCAGAGCGCCGTGGTGCTGGAGCTGGAGTTGCGGACGACCGGCTCCGGCCACCTCAAGGCCCAGCGAATCCAGGGCAAGTCGCGCATCCGCAAGCATTTCGTGGACACCGACGGCCAAGGCATCCGCGACATGAAGTGGGACGGCGACGATCTCCTCCTCGTCACCGGGCCGGTGATGACGGGCGACGGCCCCGCCGCCATCCTGCGCCTCCACGACTTCGCTTCCCGCAAGGAAGAAGGTTACGTGGGCGAGGACGGCCAAACCCTCGTGCAGCGCCTGCCCTACCGCGAATCGGCAGACCACCCCGAAAGCCTCGTGCAGTGGGACACGGACGAATGGCTCGTCCTCTGCGACAGCCCCGGCTCCGACAGCGTCAGCGACACGCCCCCCTGGGTCGAAGGCGAGGTCTGGCGCCTGTCCCAGGACAAGCGAAGCGCCTGACCGCCCCTCTGGCGAGCAGAACCTCGAATCGCACAGCACACGGCCCTAACCAGCCGGTCAGGCCGTTGCGCGACCCTGCCCACGACCGTTCGGCGGTATCAGAAAGCGTTAACCCTTATCGGGCATCCTGATCGCCCACGCGAAAAGGAGGTCCCCATGCCCGATCATGCTCTGACCACTGTCAGGACCAAGTCCCGGACCGCGCATCACGCGGCCCGGGCATGGCAGATGTCAGGCCCGGCGGCGGCCCCCGGCGCGGCGCTGACGGCCCTCGCCCTCGGCCTGGGGCGCGCGGTTGAACCTGATCCACTCGCCTCCCGACGGGTCGTTGTTCGTGAGGAAGTTGGCGGCGCGGATGGCCTCCATCTCCTTGCCCGGACGCGGCTTGGTGGAGCCCAGCCCGAAGAGCTGCACGAACGTCTCGTCGTCCATGTCCTCGGGCAGCACGAGTCCCAGCGCCGCGACCTCGGCCTTCTTCTCGGCAATCGCCTTCTGCGTCACCGGAAGCGCGACCGGGTTCATGATCGCGCTGGTCATCCCCGCGCCCATCGCCATTGGCAGGAAGGCGTTGTTGATCCCGTGCCGGTTCGGCAGCCCGAAGGAGATGTTGGACGCGCCGCAGGTCGTGTTGACGCCCAGCTCCTCGCGCAGGCGCCGGACGAGCGTGAAGACCTGAAGCCCCGCCGTCCCCATCGCGCCCACCGGCATTACCAGCGGGTCCACCACGATGTCATGCGCCGGGATGCCGAAATCGGCCGCCCGCTGCACGATCTTCTTCGCCACGGCAAAGCGCACGTCCGGATCCTCGGAGATCCCCGTGTCGTCGTTGGAGATCGCCACCACCGGCACGTTGTACTTCTTCACGAGGGGCAGCACGAATTCGAGCCGCTCCTCCTCCCCCGTCACGGAGTTCAGGAGCGGCCGCCCCTTGCACGCCTTGAGCCCCGCCTCCAGCGCCGCCGGCACCGAGGAGTCGATGCAGAGCGGCACGTCCACCAGCCCCTGCACCAGCTCGATCATCCGGGTCATGAGCGGCGGCTCGGTCTCGTTCGGGTTGGGGTTGGAGTTGTAGACCACCCCCGCATTGATATCGAGGACCGTGGCCCCAGCCGCCACCTGCGCGACGGCATCAGCCTCCACGGTGGAGAAGTTCCCGGCCTCCAGCTCGGCCGCGAGCTTCTTGCGCCCCGTGGGGTTGATGCGCTCCCCGATGACGCAGAACGGCTGGTCGAAGCCGATGATCGCGGTCTTGGTCTGCGATTCGACGATGGTGCGGGTCATGAATTATCCGTTCGCGGCGAGGGCGGGCGTCTGCCCGGTGCGGGCATTGGCCCAGTTGGCGGCGGTGGCGATGCCACCCAGGGGGAAGATATGCACCTGCTCGATGCCAAAGCCCGAATTCGCCGCCTTGTGGGCGGCAAGCGCGTCCACGACCTCGTCGGGCTCGTAGGGCAGCAGGAGCTTCGTCACGTCCATCGCGCGCTTCTGCAGCACCTGGAGCGAGGGCCCCACGCCGCAGGCGATCGCGAACTTGATGAGGGTCTGGAGCTTGGCGGGACCCGCGATGCCGATATGGACGGGCAGGTCGATCCCCTCGGCCTTCAGCCGGTCCACCCACTCGATCACGGGC
>CADCUU010000294.1 GCA_902805995.1 uncultured Rubellimicrobium sp. | reverse complement strand
AGCTGGTCGGCATCGCCGTGGACGGATTCGAGGAGCGTCTGGACGCGGCGCTCCGCCCACCCGATGGGCTCCTGGCCGCGATGCCGAACCTCCTCGGCACGACGTTGCGCGGCGATGGCCGCGTGCTGCTGGTCCTCGACCCGGAGGCGCTTCTCGGATGACCATCCGCCTGGACGGCCCGACCATCCACCTCGACGGCGACTGCCCCGTCGAGGATGCCGAAACGCTGCTCCGGCTTCTTCAGGAGCCATCCGCCCGGATCATCGACTGGACAGGGGCGGGGCGTCTGCATACCGCTGTCATCCAGGTCGTGCTGGCCGCGGGCCGGGAGGTTCGGGGTCCCTGCGGCGATCCGTTCGTTGCGCGTTGGATCGAACCTGGAATAGTTGAAGCGTCCGCCCCAGGTATGTAGCCTGCAAAGCGACATTGAGAGATCATGAAAGTGACTGCCAGGTGATTGGATCGGAGGACGGCGGGGCCGTCCAGCCCACGGTGCTGATCGTCGACGACAGCAAGCTCGCCCGGATGGTCGTGGCCAAGGCGCTGGGACGGCTGCGTCCCAACTGGACCCACGTTGAAGCGGGCAACGCCGACGAGGCCCTTGCCCGGGCGCAGGCTCAGCAGGTCCATGTGGCGCTCATCGACTTCAACATGCCCGGCAGCGACGGCCTTACGCTGGCCGCCGACCTGAGGCAGCACTGGCCGGCCCTGCCGATCGCCATCATCTCGGCCAACGTCCAGGACGAGATCATCGCCCGGGCCCGTTCGCTGGACGCGACATTCATCCCCAAGCCTGTCAACGATGAGGCGCTGGGCGCCTTTCTGTCCGCCGCCGCACTCCGCCTCCGGCGTGGAGCGGCATCATGATCGAACTGAGCGAGCTTGAGCGCGATGCCTTGTCCGAGCTCGCCAATCTGGGCGTCGGCCGCGCCGCCGCGAGCCTTGCGCGCATGGTCGGCGGGCAGGTCCTGCTGTCCGTCCCCTCCGTCGACGTCGTCTCGCGCGAGCAGGCGACGGCGCTCGCGGTGCGCGGCAACACGGGAAGCCTCCTGGCCGTGCAGCAGAGCTTCGTCGGGCGGTTCTCCGGCCAGGCGCTGCTCGTCTTCCCCGAGGCCAACAGCCTGGAGCTCGTGCGCGCGGTCGTGGGCGACGCCGTCCCCCTCGCCGACGTGGCCGACATGGAGCAGGAGGCCGTGGCCGAGATCGGCAACATCGTCCTGAACGGCTGCCTCGCGACGATGGCGAACATGCTGCGGCAGCGGCTCGACATGTCGCTGCCCGAGGTCATCCGGACCACCGACGCCCAGCTCTTCGCCTCGGACCGGGCGGACGAGGACAACGGCCTCGTGCTGTTCCTGTTCATCGACTTCCGCGTGCGGGAGCGTGACATCCAGGGCTACATCGCCCTTCTGATGGACCTGCCGTCGCTGGAGCGTCTGAAGGACCTCATCAACGATTTCATCCTGCGCGCCACCGAGGCCCCTGTTCCTGCGGGGCAAGATGATTGACGCGGGCCTCATCGCCGCTGCCCTGAACGATCTCGAGGGTGGCCTCATCCTGCTCGACTCCACCGGGCGGCTTCTGTGGTGGAACGGCTGGTTCGCGACCATGTCGGGCATCCCGTCCGAAACCGGGACGGGGCGGACCCTCGGCCACCTCTTTCCCCGTCTGGAAAGCTCGCGCCTCACCCTGGCCATCGCCGACGCGCTGGAACTGGGGATCTCCAGTACGCTGAGCCATGCCCTCAATCCCGCGTTGCTGCCCCTGCACCGGCGCGATGGCCGGCCCCTTGTCCATAACGTCGTCGTCAAGCCGCTGGAGCGGGGGAGCGCCCGGTTCGCGCTGATCCAGGTGATCGACGCCAGCCCGGCCCACGACCGGGAGCGTATCCTGCGCGAACGCCTGAACGCCCGGTTCAGCGCCGTGGTGGACGGGGCCTTCGACGCGATCCTGACCACGGACGGGCAGGGGCGCATCCAGTGGATGAACGCGGCGGCGGTCCGGCAGTTCGGCTATGCCATGGAGGACGCCGAGGGACAGGAGATCACGCTTCTCCTGCCCGAGCGCACCGGGCCAAGCCTCGCGGAGATAGAGCGCCCCGTCGAAAGCCTTGCGCGGCGCAAGGATGGCGGCGTCATCCCCGTCGAGGTGTCGGTGGCCAACTGGACCAGCGACGGACGGCGAAACCTCACGGTCATCCTGCGCGACCTGAGCGAACGCAAGCGCGCCGAGGACGCCCTGCGGGCCGCCGCCGCCGTGTCCTCCGGCATCAGCGACAACATCCTCCTGGCCGAGCTGGCCCGTGAACTCGCCGCTGGCTTGGGCGTGGAGCACACCCATATCGCGGTCACCGCCGACGAGGCCGGGGACCGGGTCCGCTCGCTTGCCGTCTGGTCCGGCGGTCGCGTCATCGACCCGTTCGAGATGCCGGTCGAGCATACGCCCTGCGCCGAGACCCTTGCCGACGGGAGCAGCCTCGTCGCGCGGGACGCGCAGCAGCGGTTCCCCAAGGCCACCTTCCTGAGGGAGAGGGGGTTCCAGAGCTATGTCGGCGTGCGATTCCACGACGCGCAGGGAAAGCCTGTCGGCGTAGTCTGCGCGATGGACACGCAGCCCCTCGCCAATCCTGATCTGGCCCGCCGTCTGGTTGCCGCCTTTGCCGCCCGCGTGGGGGGGGAACTCGCCCGGCAGCGCGCCGAAGCGGACCTGCGCTCCCTCAACGCGGAGCTGGAGCAGCGGGTGACCGACCGGACGCAGGCCCTGGCGCAGGCCGCGGCCGACCTCAAGGTCGAGATGAAGCAGCGGGAGGAGGCGCAGGCCGCCCTCGCCCAAAGCCAGAAGCTCGAGGCGCTGGGCCAGCTCGTGGGCGGCGTGGCGCACGACTTCAACAACATGCTGGCCGCGATCACGGGCAGCTACGCCCTGATCGAACGCCGCGTAAGGGACGCCGAGGTCCTGTCGATCATGGAGCACGGCCGCAAGGCGGCCGATCGCGCGGCCGAGCTCGTCCGCCACCTTCTCGCCTTTGCCCGGCGGGAGGAGCTGAAGCCCAAGGTGGTGGAGCCGGCCCGACTCCTGACAGACGTGTCCGACCTTTTGTCCCACGCGGCCGGCGCGCAGGTGACCTGCACCATCGACGCCGATGCCGAGGCCTGGCCCGTTCTGGTGGACCGGCACCGGCTGGAGGTCGCGCTCCTCAACCTCGTGGTGAATGCGCGCGACGCGATGCCCGAAGGCGGGGACCTGACGGTCAGGGCGTGGCGCCTGTCCGCGCAGGCCACCCGTCCGCCGCAGCTTCCGGACGGCGACTATTCGGTCATCTCCGTCAGCGACACGGGAATGGGCATGTCGCCCGGCACCCTGGCCCGGGCAGTGGAGCCGTTCTTCACCACCAAGGCCGTGGGCAAGGGGACGGGGCTCGGCCTCGCCATGGTGCATGGCTTCGTGGAGCAGTCTGGCGGCCTCATGTCCATCGAAAGCCGGCAGGGAGAAGGTACGACGATCAGCCTCCTCCTCCCCCGCGCGACTGCGCCCGCGGAGCACGAGGACGAGCCGTCGAGCGTCGCGGCCCTTCCGACGCCGCGGAACGGGGTCGTGCTGGTCGTGGATGACGACGATCAGGTCCGCCCGGTGACAGCCGCTTTCCTGCGCGACCTCGGCTACACGGTGCTAGAGGCCGCGAGCGGAGGCGCGGCCATGCTGATCGTCCAGACGACGCCGCATCTCGACGTGGTGGTCACCGACGTGGTCATGCCGGACATGGACGGTCCCACCTTGGCGGAGAGGCTGCGGGCCACGCATCCTGGCCTGCCCCTCCTCTTTGTCACGGGCCACGCCGATCCTCGCGTTCTCCAGGGGGAGACAGTGATCGCGAAGCCGTTCAGCGCAAACGATCTTGCTATGGCGATCCAGCGTGCCCGCCCCCAGCAGGACAGCGCCGGAGAGGACGCGGGCGAGCGTCATGAGGCCGGGCAGCTCTGCTGAAGGCTGCCACCGTTCGGGTTGCCGTTTGAACGGAGCGATGTTTAGGGCACCTTCGGGGACTCGGGCGACAATGTCTTGAAGGCGCTCACAATCCCCGACGGCATCGACCTCCGGAGCATGCTCATCGCCGGGAACAGACCGCGGCCCCACCTGCAAGACCTGCCTGCAAACGTGATAGACAACGGCGCCACGGCCTGCAAAAACCGTTGCAGGATCTGCCCAGGAACAGGAGGCCAGCTTGCCGGTGACCCAGGAGCCGTTGGCCGCGCCAGGGACCTACGAAGAGCTGATCCAGTTGATCCACGACCGGCACGAGAAGATGAGCCGGTCCTATCAGAAGATCGCGGTATTCCTGACGCAGAACCCGAACGATGTCGCGGTCCTGTCCCTCGGCGCTATCGCGGATCGGTGCACCATCCATGCCTCGAACCTCGTCCGCTTCGCGCAGGCCTTGGGCTTCACGGGGTTCAAGGAACTCCAGCAGCTCTTCCGCGCGCGCCTCACCACCGCTGCGCCGGGCTTCGACGCACGCATCCGCGCGCTCGAGAGCGAGCTTGGTGGCCGGGAGGACCAAAGCGACCATGGCTTCCTGAGGGATCTCGTGGTGCGGGACATCTCCTCCCTCCAGGATCTTCTCACCGAAACATCGGCGGACCGGATCTCCCACGCCGTCGCGCTGATGGAAAAGGCGGACACGATCTACCTCGTGGGCCAGCTCCGCTCCGTTCCGGTGGTGGAGTTGTTGCGCTATGTCCTGACGATGCTGGGCAAGCGGACGGTGCTCCTCGATCCGGGCGGAGGGCTGGCCACGCATATGGCGGGGCTGGTCCGGCCCACTGACCTGCTCTTCGCGGTGTCCTTCCGCTTCTACGCCACCGAGGTGGTCAACATCGTGGACCGCGCCGCCGCGAACGGCGTGCCCATCGTGGCCATCTCCGACAGCACCCTGTCGCCCCTCGCGAAAAGCGCCGAGGTCCTGTTCGCGGTGCCCGAGCACGAATATACCTTCTCGCGCTCGCTCGCGGCGCCGATGTGCCTTGCGCAGGCTCTGGCGGTGGCGCTGGCGGCGCGCCTCCAGAACGACCCGGAGCGTCCGCGCATCCCCATCGTCACCACCGCCTGACGACCCCTGTGCCGCCCGAGTGCCGGGATCGGTCCGCGCCTTAACCCCCCAGCGTCATGGGCCCGTTCGGGACCGGCATCCCTTCGGCCACCGCGCCCCAGACCGATTGGTCGAAGTTGACGATGGCCCCGGTCATCAGCCCAGCATCGTCGGAGACGAGGAAGTTCACCGCCCGGGCCGCCTCCTCCGGGTCCACGAGGCGTCCGAAGGGGAGCTTGGCTGCGGCTTTAGCTTCCCAGTCCGGATCGCCGCCTTCGGCCTGGATAACGCGTTCGTTGTCCGACGCCATCCATCCCACGTTGAGTTGGTTGACCCGGATGCGGTTCGCCATGACCGAAAAGGCGGTGTTGGCGGTCAGCGTGGTCAGCGCCCCCTTGGAGGCGCAGTAGGGGTTGATGAAGGGCTGCCCGGCCAGCGCCGAGATCGACCCGATGTTGACGATGGCCCCCCCCACGCCGTCGCGGATCATGAGCCTGATTGCCTCCTGCATCAGGAAGAACGGTCCTCGCACGTTAATGGCGAACATGCGGTCGAACAGCTCCGGCGAGGTGTCGAGGATCGTGCCCCGCTCCGTCGAGGCCCCCGCATTCACCAGCACGTCGATGCGGCCAAAGCGGCGGTCCACTTCGGCCACCGCGTGGCGGCAGTTCTCCACCTGGGCAAAGTCGGCGCGGACGAAGTGCACGGGGGGCCCGTGCGCCTCGGTGATGGCGCGGGCCGCAGCCTCGCCCTTGGCGGCGTTGCGCCCGGTGATGACCACGCCGGCCGCCCCTGCGGCGGCGAGGCGGCGGGCGATCGCCGCCCCGAGGCCCTGCGTCGCCCCGGTCACGAGGCAGACTTTGCCATGCATGCGGTTCACTGGACGACCTCGTAGCCGGCGGCCTGCATGACGCACATCAGCTCCCTGTGGCCGATCTTGGCCATCTCGGCGGGCGGGGCCTTCTTCGGGTCCTGCTCGGCCTCCACCACGAACCAGCCCTCGTAGCCGTGGGAGCCGAGCCGCTTCACGATGGCCTCGAAGTCGAGGCTGCCGTCGCCCGGCACGGTGAAGGCGCCCTTCACGACGGCGTCGAGGAAGCTCTCCCGCGTGCGGTCGAGCGCGCGGATCACGTCCATCCGCACGTCCTTGGTGTGGACATGGGAGATGCGGGCGTGGTGCCGGTCGATGACCCGCAGCACGTCGCCGCCGGCGAATGCCATGTGCCCCGCATCGTAGAGCAGCGGCAGCGCCTCGCCCGTCGCGGCCATGAAAGCGTCGAGCTCCTCCTCCGTCTCCACCGCGGCGGCCATGTGGTGATGGTAGGCCAGCGGCATCGCCTCTCCCGCGCACCACTCCGCAAAGGCGGTCATCTTGCGCCCATAAGTCCGCATCTCGTCGTCGGACAGGCGCGGCTTGGTGGCGAGCGGCCTCATTCGGTCGCCCTGAATGGACCGCGCCGTTTCGCCATAGACGAGGCAGGGGGCCTTGGCGGCGATGAAGAAGTCCATCTGCGCCCGGACGCGGTCCTTCTCCGCCTCCAGATCTCCGTCCAGCAGGAGGCCCGAAAACCATCCGCCGCAAACCTTGATACCATAGCGGTCGAGGATCGGGGAAAGGACGGCGGTGTCCATGGGAAAGCGGCGGCCTGTTTCCATGCCGGTGAAGCCTGCCTCGGAGGCTTGCCCGAGGCACTCCTCAAGGCTGACATCGTCCGAGAGTTCCGCGAGGTCGTCGTTCCACCACGCGATGGGGGCTATGCCGAGTTTGGCTTTCATAGGTCTTCGGATCTCCGATGAGAGGAGCGGATGGATGGCCCTGGCGAGGTCGGGCCATCCGCCTCAATGTCACAAGAAAAACGCGAGGCTTGCGATAGGCCTCGCGCGGTAGGCCAGGTCAGACGCCCACGCGCTGCTTCTGGCGGATAGCTTCCTGCAAGGCGCGGGCCTCCTGCACCGATGCGCGTTCGGACACTTCGGGCACGCCCACGTCCCAGTCCGCGTCGCCTGGCACCCAGGCATAGGCGTCGGTGCGGATGGAGATCACGGTCGTCCGGTCCGTGCCCTTGGCCCAGTCGAGCGCCGCCTGAAGGTCGGTCATGCTTTCGCAATGACGCGCCTCCGCTCCCATGGCACGCGCATGAGCGGCGAAGTCCACCGGGAAAGGCTCGACAGCCGTGCGGCAGTCCCCGAGCAGGTTGTTGAACCCAGGCACGCCCTTGAACTGCTGAAGCCGGTTGATGACCGCATAGCCGCCGTTGTCGCAAAGAAGCACGATCAGCTTATGCCCCGACAGCACGGTCGAATAAATGTCCGAGTTCATCATCATGTAGGTGCCGTCGCCGATCATCACGATCGGCGTGCCGTCGCCCCCTTTGGCCATCGCATGGCCCCAGCCCGCCGCGATCTCGTAGCCCATGGTGGAGAAGCCGAATTCGAGGTCGAAGGTGTCGGGCGCCTTGACGCGCCAGCCCTTCATCAGTTCGCCCGGTAGGCCGCCCGCCGCCGTCACCACCGTGTCGCGGGGCGAGGCCCAGCGGTTCACCGCGGCCACGACCTGCGCATAGGTAGGCCTCTCGGCGTTGGTGGGTGCCTGATGGCCGTCGAGAAGGTCGTTCCACTCGGCAAAGAGGGTCTTGGCCCGCTCCATATGAGTGCCTGACGCGGCCCAGTCGCCCAAGGCCTCATCAAGCTCCCGCACCGTTTCCAAAGCGTCGCCGACGACGGGCAGGGTAGAATGCTTCATCGCATCCCAGCGCGCGGCGTTGATGCCGATGAACTGCGCATCTGGCCGGAACGCGGTCCAGGACCCCGTGGTGAAGTCCATGAGCCGAGTGCCCACCGCCAGCACCACGTCCGCCCCGGCGGCGAGCGCATTGGCCGAGGTGGAGCCCACGATCCCGATGGGGCCCGCATGGACCGGGTGATCGTGCGTAAGCGTCCCCTTGCCGGCGATGGTCTCCACCACCGGGATGCCGCGCTTCCGGGCGAATTCCGCCACAGCCTCGCTCGCACCCGCATAGCGCACGCCCCCGCCGGAGATGATGAGGGGCGTCTTCGCGTTCCGAAGGACGTCGGCTGCGCGAGCGACGGCCCGGCGGTCGGGGCGGGGCCGCGGGATCTCCCACAGACGCGGCGCAAAGAACGCCTCGGGGTAGTCGAAGGCCTTTTCCTGCGTGTCCTGGCAGAGACCGATGAACGCCGGGCCGCAATCCGCCGGGTCGAGCATGGTCGCCACCGCCTGCGGGAGCGAGCCGATGATCTGCTCTGGTAGCGAGATGCGGTCCCAGTAGCGCGTGACGGCCTTGAAGGCGTCGTTCACAGTAATCGTCGGATTCCCGAAATGCTCCATCTGCTGCATTACCGGGTCGGGCCGGCGGCTGGCAAAGCTGTCCCCGGACAAGAGCAGCACCGGCAGGCGGTTCGCATGCGCCGCCGCAGCGGCCGTCAGCATGTTGGTCGCCCCCGGCCCGATGGAGGAGGTCGCGACCATGATCTGCCGCCGCCGCTGCGCCTTGGCGAAGCCCATCGCGGCCAGCGCCATGCTCTGCTCGTTCTGCCCGCGCCATGTCGGCAGGCGGTCCTGCACGCCCTCCAGCGCCTCGCTCAGGCAGGTCACGTTGCCATGACCGAAGATGGCGAACACCCCGGCAAAGAGAGGAACGCGGACCCCGTCGATCTCCGTCTCTTGCGCACAAAGCCACCGCACGAGCGCCTGCGCCATCGTCAGGCGAACCGTCTGTCCCGTCATCGTGCCCCTCCCGGACCGCGTTTCCCTGGGAGCTTATGGAATGGTCATTGACATTACAATACCGCTGCAACAGTGATTGCAAGGATGGGGTGGAGGATGGCCATGCGGAGGATCGCCTTGTCGGGCTGCGACCGGATCGGACGTGGCACTGCCCCATGCATCGCGGCGCGTCCGTCGACGCCTCCCAAAGGGACGGCCCTCTCCGCGCCCAATCGCCTGACAGCGCGACTTTGCGTCCTCGCCAAACCGAGTCTGACTGCAGAAGCTCGCGCTGTCCACGTCAACGAGATCGGGTAAGCCCATGTACCAGTCCTTTGGCCTGTTCATCGACGACGCTTGGCGCCCAGCCTCGGGCGGTGCCTTCGCGCCCGTCCTGAGCCCGGTGTCCGAACGTCCGCTGGGCGAGGTGCCGGTTGCCACCGTGACCGACGCCCAGGCGGCCTTGGACGCCGCCGAGCGGGGGCTGGCCGCGTGGCGGGGCATGGGCAACTTCGCCCGGGCCGACGCGCTCCACCGCATCGCCGACGCCATGGCTGCGCGCCGCGAGGAGGCCGCGCGCATGATCTCGCTCGAAACAGGCAAGCCGCTGGTCCAGGCCGAGCGGGAATGGACGCTCTCCGTCGATCAGTTCCGCTGGTACGCCGAGGAGGCCCGGCGCATCACCGGCCGGGTCGTCGAAAGCCGCGTCCCCGGCGGCCGGTTCGAGGTCACGCGCGAGCCCGTGGGCATCTGCGCGGCCTTCACCGCCTGGAACTTCCCGGCCGCGCTCGTGGCGCGCAAGGTGGCCCCGGCGCTCGCGGCGGGCTGCTCCATCATCGTGCGGCCGTCGTCGCAAACGCCCGGGGTGGCGATGCTGATGGTGGACTGCTGCCGGGCCGGGGGACTGCCCGCCGGGACGGTCCAACTCCTCGTCGGTCCGACCGAGACGACCTACGCTCCGCTCATGGCGGACAAGCGCGTCCGCAAGGTATCGCTGACGGGCTCCACGCGCGTGGGCCAGCAGATGATCCGCGACGCGGCGGCCACCGTGAAGAAAGTGTCGATGGAACTTGGCGGCAACGCGCCCCTGATCGTCTACGATGACGCGGACCTCGACCTCGCGCTCAATGTCTCGGTGCCCACCAAGTTCGCCAATGCGGGGCAGGTCTGCGTGACGCCGGACCGCTTCTTCGTCCACGAGCGGCTCCACGACGCCTTCGTCGAGGGGTTCGTCGCCCGCGCGCAGGCGCTCCAGGTCGGCGACGGCCTCGATCCCGCGACGCAGATGGGCCCGCTCATCTCGCGCCGCAGGCTGGAGGAGATCGAGGGCATCGTCGCGGACGCGATCAAGGCGGGCGCCACGCTCGCCTCGGGCGGCAGACGCGCAAGCGGGTTCAACTCCGGCCATTTCCACGAGCCCACGGTGCTGACGGACGTGACTGACGATATGCGCGTCATGGCCGAGGAGAACTTCGGCCCCATTGCCGCCGTCACCCGGTTCTCGGACGACGACGAGGTGCTGGCGCGGGCCAACGCGTCGGACATGGGGCTGTCGGCCTATGCCTTCACCCGGTCCCCCCAAAGGGCGCGGCGGACGATCTCTGAGCTGAAGGCCGGGATGGTCGGCATCAACAGCTTCGCCATGGCGGCCTCCGCGGCGCCCTTCGGCGGCACGAACTTTTCCGGCCTCGGCCGCGAAGGCGGGCCCGAGGGGCTGGACGCGTATCTCGACACGAAACTCGCTCAGGTGGTCTGGCTATGACGCATCCCCGCGATCTCTGGGCCCAGGGGCGGCCCGTCCTCAACGGCTGGCTCTCCATCGGCAATCCTTTCACGGCCGAGATCATGGCCGCGCAGGGCTATGACACGCTCACCATCGACGTGCAGCACGGCGCGCTCGACTACGGCGACGCCCTGCCGATGTTCCAGGCCATGCGCGCCTCGGGCGTGTTTCCCATGGCCCGCGCGCCCTGGCGGGAGCCGGGCATCGTCATGAAACTCCTGGATGCCGGGGCGATGGGGATCATCTGCCCCATGGTGAACACCGCCGAACAGGCCGCCGAGTTCGCGAGCTTCCTGCGCTATCCCCCGCGCGGCCAGAGGAGCTTCGGCCCCACCCGGGTGGGCGTCGCGCATGGCCTCGCTTCCTACTCGCGCGAGGCCAACGACCTCGTCCTTGGCTTTGCGATGATCGAGACGGCCGAGGCCATGGCCAACCTCGACGCCATCGCCGCCACGCCGGGGCTCGACGGGCTTTACATCGGCCCGGCGGATCTGGCGCTGGGCGTCTCCGAAGGACGCCTCGCGCCCGCTTTCGACCGGGAGGAGCCCGAGATGATCGACGCCATCCAGAGGATCCGCGAGGCCGCGCACCGCAACGGCCTCAAGGCCTGCCTGCACTGCGGCACGCCCGACTACGCGGCTCGGGCCATTGCCTGGGGCTTCGACCTCGTGACCGTGTCGGGCGACTCGCGGCTCCTCGCGGCGGCGGCCGGCGCGTCCGTGGCCCGGGTGCGCGAACTGACCGGGCAGGGGGCCGCTGTGGCCCCCGCCAAGGCGGGCTATTGATGACGCACCTCCTCATCGCCGGAAAGCTGCATCCGTCCGGCCTCGACCTCCTGGCCTCCAGCCCCGGCGTGACCTTCGACTACGTGGAGGAGGTGTCCGAGCCCTCCTATGCCGGGCTGATCG
Source organism: uncultured Rubellimicrobium sp. (assembly GCA_902805995.1). Taxonomy (GTDB): domain Bacteria; phylum Pseudomonadota; class Alphaproteobacteria; order Rhodobacterales; family Rhodobacteraceae; genus Rubellimicrobium. The sequence goes on along the minus strand of CADCUU010000294.1, from coordinate 1,826 downwards.
ACCGGGCCGATGCGCTTGTCCTGCGCACGCAGCCCCTCTCCGCCGCGACGGTGGGCCGGGCCGGTCGCCTGAAGGTCGTGTCCCGTCATGGCGTGGGCTACGACGCCGTGGACCTCGCGGCGCTGAACGCGCGGGGGATCGGCCTCGCCATCGTGGGCGACGTCAACTCCGTCTCGGTGGCCGAACATGCGATGATGCTGCTTCTGGCCTGCGCCAAGCGGGTCCGCCTCGGGGACCGCGCGGTGCGAGACCCCGCGCATTGGGGCTGGCGCAACCGGCTGGAGGCGACGGAGCTATCGGGGCGGCGGCTCCTGATCCTGGGCTATGGCCGCATCGGGCGGCACCTCGCGCGGATGGCCCGGGCCTTCTCCATGGAGGTGCGGGCCCATGATCCCTTCCTCATGGCCCAGGGCTGGCCCGCGGGGGAGGTGGCCCCCGTCGCCTCGCTGGCCAAGGGTCTTGCCTGGGCCGATGCGGTGTCGGTCCACGTGCCCAAGGCCGACCGCCCGATCCTGGGCGGGGAGGAACTGGCCCTGCTCCGCCCCGGAGCCATCCTGATCAACACGGCCCGAGGGGGCGTCGTGGACGAGGCGGCGCTGGTCGGGGCGCTGGAGAGCGGCCAGGTCGGAGCGGCAGGCCTCGACGTCTTCGATGCGGAGCCCCCGCTGCCGGACCATCCCCTCTTTGCCTTCGATCAGGTGATCTTGTCGCCGCATATCGCGGGCCTCACCACGGAGTGCGCCGAGCGGATGGCCATCGCTTCGGTCCGCAACGCCCTCGACTACCTCGACGGGCGGCTTGACCCGGCGCTCCTCGTCAACAGGGACGCTGTTTCCATGGCCGGTCGGTCCTTCGCATCGGGCTGACAGGCGCGGGCGAGGTGGCGGAGCCAGAACTCAGCGGCCGCTGCAGCTTTTCCTGATTTCCTTGTGCGAAGCGATGGAAAGGAGCTGTCCGTGGGGTCATGGACAGCCCGGCTGGTCCATCACATCCACCCGCCAAGGAGGCGAATATGCTCGGATCTCACCCGCCATGATGGTACCTAGGAAGGGCAGTGATCACGCTCACGGGGCTGGGCTGGCCAAGCCCTCGGGCACGCGATGGCGCGCAGGCAGTAGCGTGATGACGGCAAGCCCCGCCAGCACCAGCAGCGCCCCCCCGATCTTCGGCCCTGTCACGGCCTCGCCCACGACCGCGCTGGCCAGGAGCCACGCCGTGACCGGCTCCGCCAAGGCGAGCGTCACGGCGGTCGAGGCGGCGACGCGTGTCAACCCCCAGGTATAGAGCGCGTAGGACAGCCCCGTGACGCCCACGCCGAGGAAGCCGATCCAGAACCAGCCCTGCGGCGCGGCCAGCCAGCCCAGGGGGGCCATGACCAGCACGGGCGAGGTCATGAGCGCGGCGACGCCGAACGTCGCTGCGGCGGTGGTCATGGGTGGCGCGCGATGCCCCACGCGGCTCGTGACCATGGAATAGAATGCGTAGCAGGCCGCCGCCCCGGCCGCGAGAAGCGCGCCGAGAAGCGAGCCTCCCTCGCTTCCGCCCGCCAGCGCGAGGAGGCCCACGCCCAGGATGGCCACGGCCTGCCCGAACAGGCGCATGGCCCCGGGTCTCTCCCGGTTGACGAGCACCTCGAAGGCCGTGGCCCAGAGAGGCGCGCTGCCAATCGCGATGGCGGTGCCAATGCCCACCCCGGTTTCCGTGACCGCCCGAAAGAACAGGAGGTTGTAGCCACCGATGGCGACCCCCGCGAGGATCACGCCGCCCCAGGGCAGATGCGCGAAGCCCCGGCGGCTTTCGGCCCGGGCGAGCGCGAGGAGGAGCAG
>CADCUU010000293.1 GCA_902805995.1 uncultured Rubellimicrobium sp. | reverse complement strand
TTTCCTCGACCAGCGCCTCGCGGCCGAACTCTACATCGGCACCGCCGACCCCGCTCAGGCCGAATCCCTCCTCGCCGCCATCCCCGACACCGTCCGCGTCCTCCCCATCGCCTCCGTCCAGCGCCCCCTCGCGGGCCAGCCGGGCGAGGTCCTGATCCTCCGCGACGACCCTACCTACCGGGAAAACTGGCGCTTCCTCTCCGCCACCCCCGATCCCTGGGACCGCCTCGCACGGGGCGAGGGCATCCTAGTCAACGAACAGCTCGCCCGCCGCGCCGACCTGTCCATCGGCGACCCGCTGGAAGTCGCCCCCGGCCTTTCCCTCCCGGTCGTCGGCATCCACGGCGACTACGGCAACCCCGTGGGCCAGGCGATCCTCGCGGAGCCCCTGTTCCGCCAGGCCTTCCCCGACACCATCCCCCTCAGCTTCGCCCTCCGCCTCCCTTCGGAGGATGTCCCCGCCCTCGCCCAGCGCCTCCAGCAGGACCTCGACCTCCAGCCCGACCGCGTGGTCAACCAGACCAACCTCAAGGCCATCAGCCTCGCCATCTTCGAGCAAACCTTCACCGTCACCGCCGCGCTCAACGTCCTGACCCTCGCCGTCGCGGGCTTCGCGCTCCTCATGTCGCTCCTGACGCTGGGCGCGATCCGCCTGCCGCAACTCGCCCCCGTCTGGGCGCTGGGCACCCGCCGCGCGACCCTGGGCCGCCTGGAGCTCCTCCGCGCCGTGGGCCTCTCCGCCCTCACGGCCATCGCCGCGCTCCCCCTCGGTCTTGCCCTCGCCTGGGTCCTCCTCACGGTCGTGAACGTGGAGGCCTTCGGCTGGCGCCTCCCCATGTTCCTCTTCCCCTGGGACTGGGCCCGCCTCTTCGCGCTGGCGCTCCTCGCCGCCGCCCTCGCCGCCCTCTGGCCCGCGATCCGCCTCGCCCGCGTGCCCCCCTCCGTGCTGCTCAAGGTCTTCTCGGATGAACGCTGACGTCCCCCGCGCACGACCCCTGCTCGCCCTCGCGCTCGCCCTCTCGCCGCTCCCCGCGACAGCCCAGGGCTTCGCCGGCCTGGGCACCGAGGCCAGCGGCTTCGCCCTCCCCGACCCCGCCACCGTTCTCGCCTTCCCGCAGGACCACGGCGCCCATCCCGACTTCCGCATCGAATGGTGGTACATCACGGCCAATCTCCGGTCCGAGGACGGCACCCCCTACGGCCTGCAATGGACGCTCTTTCGCTCCGCCCTCACCCCCGACGGGGCCGAGGCATCCCAGCTCTGGATGGCCCACGCCGCCGTCACGACGCCCGACGCCCACCACGTCACCGAGCGCCTCGCCCGCGGCGGCACCGGCCAGGCCGGCGTCACCCCCACCCCGTTCGAGGCCTTCATCGACGAATGGACCCTCGCGGGCGACCTCTCGGCCACCACCACCCTCACCGCCCAGGGCCCGAACTTCGGCTACGACATGACGCTCACCGCCCAAGGCCCCATCGTCCTCCAGGGCGACGAAGGCTACTCCGTCAAATCCCCCGAAGGGCAGGCCAGCCACTACTACTCCATGCCCTTCCTCGCCATCGAGGGCACCCTCCACCTCCCCGAGGGCGACATCCCCGTGACCGGCACCGCCTGGCTCGACCGCGAATGGTCCTCCCAGCCCCTCGCCGACCGCCAGACCGGCTGGGACTGGTTCTCCCTCAGCTTCGACACCGGCGAAAAGCTCATGGGCTTCCGCCTCAACGCCGCCGAAGGCGAGCCCTTCACCTCCGCCACTTGGATCGCCCCCGACGGCACCCCCACCCCCTCCGGCCCCGGCCACCCCACCGCCGACCCCCAAGGCCCCCCCCAAGTCGCCGACCGCGACATCCCCACCGAATGGCGCGTCACCCTCCCCGCCCAAAACCTCGACGTCACCATCGACGCCCTCAACCCCACCGCCTGGATGGACACCACCGTCCCCTACTGGGAAGGCCCGGTTACGGTGACGGGCACTCACCAGGGCGTCGGCTATCTGGAGATGACGGGCTACTGAAGACCGGGGGACCCACAAGGCCCCCCAGACCCCCCGTGCACGAAGTGCATTCGGGCCGCGAGAGGGGTGAACACCCGTCCCGCGACCCGAAATGAAATCCCGTATGCGGGGGGTCCGGGGGGCCTGCAGGTCCCCCGGCTCTTCACTACGCCATGTCGAACTGCAGCGCCTTCACCTGGCTGAACATCCCGGTCCCCCGAAGCTGGTCGAGGATCACTTCCGGCACCGGGTCGTCCACGTACAGGATCGCGATGGCCTCGCCGCCGCGGCTCGACCGCCCCAGGGTGAAGTTCGCGATGTTCACGCCGTTCTCGCCCATGGTCCGGCCGAGCGCTCCGATGATGCCCGGCACGTCCTCGTTGGTGGTGTAGACCATGTTCGCCCCGATCTCGGCGTCCACGGTGATGCCCTTGATCTGGATGAAGCGCGGCTTCCCGTCCGAGAACACCGTCCCCGCGACCGACCGCTCGCGCAGGTCGGTCACGACCGTCACCTTGACGTAGCCTTCGAACATCCCCGACTGGTCCTGCCGGGTGGTGGAAATGTGGATCCCCCGCTCCCGCGCGATCACCGGAGCGGACACGAGGTTCACGTCCGGGTTCGCCCGCCGCAGGATGCCCGCGATCACCGCGCAATTGAGCGCGGCCAGGTTCATCCCCGCCGCGACCCCGTCATAGAGCACGTTGATCGCCGTGATGGGCTCGTCCGTCATCTGCCCCACGAAGTTGCCGAGGTGCCCGGCGAGCCGGATCCACGGCCCCATGACCTTCGCCTCCTCGGCGGTCACGGATGGCATGTTTAGAGCGTTCGTCACCGCCCCGGTCAGCAGGTAGTCCGCCATCTGCTCCGCGACCTGAAGCGCCACGTTCTCCTGCGCCTCGGTGGTCGCGGCCCCCAGATGTGGCGTGACCACCACGTTCGGCAGCCCGAACAGCGGCGAATCCGTCGCGGGCTCCACCGCGAAGACGTCGAAGGCTGCGCCCGCCACATGCCCGCTGTTCAGCGCCTCCGCCAGCGCCGCCTCGTCCACCAGCCCGCCCCGCGCGCAGTTCACGATCCGCACGCCCGGCTTCAGCTTGGCAATCGCCTCGCGGCTCAGGATGTTGCGCGTCTGGTCCGTCAGCGGCACATGCAGCGTGATGAAGTCCGCGCGCCGGAACAGCTCCTCCAGCTCCACCTTCTCCACGCCCATCTGCTGGGCCTTCTCCTCACCCAGAAACGGGTCATAGGCCACGACCTTCATCTTCAGCCCCCGAGCCCGGTCGCAGACGATGCCGCCGATGTTGCCGGCACCGATCACGCCCAGCGTCTTGCCCGTCAGCTCCACGCCCATGAAGCGCGACTTCTCCCACTTCCCCGCATGGGTGGAGGCATTGGCCTCCGGGATCTGCCGCGCGACCGCGAGCATCATGGCAATGGCATGCTCCGCCGTGGTGATGGAGTTCCCGAAGGGCGTGTTCATCACGATGATGCCCTTCTTGCTTGCGGCCGGGATGTCCACGTTATCCACCCCGATCCCCGCCCGCCCGATGACCTTGAGGTTCGAGGCCGAGGCGATCAGCTTCTCCGTCGCCTTCGTGGCCGACCGGATGGCGAGGCCGTCATAGTCGCCGATGATCGCCAGCAAGGCATCCTTGTCCTTGCCGAGCTTCGGCTGGTAATCCACCTCGACCCCGCGATCCTTGAAGATCTGCACGGCGGCGGTCGAAAGTTCGTCCGAGATGAGCACGCGGGGGGCCATGTTGGGCTCCTTGAATT
>CADCUU010000292.1 GCA_902805995.1 uncultured Rubellimicrobium sp. | reverse complement strand
GGCGGAGATCGTGGCCTCCTGCCTGCCGCGGCAGAAGCCCGGCGAGAAGCATCCCGCGACGCGGACCTTCCAGGCGCTGCGGATCGCGGTGAACGACGAATACGGCGAGCTGGCCCGCGGGCTGGAGGCGGCCGAACGCGCGCTCTCGCCCGGTGGGCTGCTGGCGGTGGTGAGCTTCCATTCGGTCGAGGACCGGATGGTGAAGCGCTTCCTTCAGCTTCGCGCCGGGAAGGCGGGTGGCGGGAATCGCTACGCGCCCGAGGCCGAAGTCGAGGTGCCCGCCTTCGAAATGGTGACGCGGAAATCCGTGGAAGCCGATGACGAGGAGCTTGCGGTCAATCCGCGGGCCCGGTCCGCGCGGCTCCGGGTGGCGCGGCGGACGGCGGCGCCCGCGGGGCGGATCGACGACAGCGAGATCGGCATGCCGATACTCGCGGAAACAAGCCGGAAAACCGGCGGGGGACGGATGCGGCGATGAGGGGTATCGAACGGTGAAAGGGCTGATCTATGTGGGCCTCGCCCTGGTCGTGATGGGCCTGGGCTTCTGGGCTTATCGCGAGAATTACGCCACCCAGGCGAGCCTGGGCGACGTGCGCGCCCTCAGGGCCGAGATCGCCTCGGCCGAGGCGAGGCTGGACCGGCTGGCGGCGGAATGGGCCTATCTCAACCGCCCCGACCGGCTGCGCGACCTCGCGGAGCTGAACTTCGGACGTCTGGAGCTTCTGGCCATGCGGCCCGAGGCCTTTGCGAGCATCGACGACGTGCCGATGCCGTCGGCCACGCTGCCGGCCATGGCGTCCTCCTTCATCGTCTCTTCGGACGGCACCAACGGTGGCGAGGAGCCGTTGTGACGACCCGGGAGATCTGGACGCAGGCTCTGGTCCATGCCCGGCCCTTGATGGTCCATGCGCGAACCTCACTGGTCCATGCAAGGACCTTCGGGTCCGTCGCGCGCGTGCACATGTCGCGGCTCGTGCCGCGCCGTCCGGCCAAGCGCGAAAGCGTTGATCGCGCGCGCATCAGGGCCGAGCGGCGGCTCTTGGTGCTCTGCTCGTGCTTCCTGGTGGCCTATGTGACCGTGGGCGGGCGCATGGCCGTGCTGGCATCGTCGGAGCCCGAGGAGCCGCAGGCGCCCGCTTCCATCGATGCGCCGATCCTGTCCACGCGGGCCGACATCACGGACCGCGAAGGGCGGCTCCTGGCCACGAATCTGTCCACCCATTCGCTCTATGCCCAGCCTCAGGAAATGGTGGACCCGGCCCGCGCCGCCCACGATCTTGCCGCGATCTTTCCGGAGCTGGAGGAGGCGGAGCTTCTGGAGGACTTCACGGGCGCGCGGCGGTTCCTCTGGATCCGCCGGCAGATCAGCCCCGAGCAGGTCCAGCAGGTGCACGACATCGGTGAGCCGGGGCTCCTGTTCGGCCCGCGCGAGATGCGGCTTTACCCGAACGGCCCCATCGCCGCGCATATCCTGGGCGGCGCGAGCTATGGCCGGGAGGGCGTGGACTCCGCCGAGGTGATCGGCGTCGCCGGGGTGGAGCGGTTCTTCGACGCCCGCCTGCGCGACCCTGTCCGCCACCAGGAGCCGCTGGCCCTGTCGATCGACCTCACGGTTCAGGCGGCCATGGAGGAGGTGCTCCTGGGCGGCATGACGATGATGAACGCCAAGGGCGCGGCGGGCATCCTCATGGACGTGGACACGGGCGAGATCATCGCCATGGCGTCGCTGCCCGACTTCGACCCGAACCAGCGCCCGCCGGTCGCCACGACCGGCGATGCCGGGGACAGCCCGCTGTTCAACCGGGCGATCCAGGGCGTCTATGAGCTGGGATCGGTGTTCAAGATCTTCGCCGTGGCCCAGGCCATGGACCTCGGCCTCGTGAACTCCCAGACCTTGATCGACACTGCGGGGCCGCTGGTCTGGGGCCGTTTCCGCATCCGCGACTTTCACAACTACGGCGCCCAGAACACGACCACGGACGTCATCGTGAAGTCCTCCAACATCGGCACGGCGCATAGCGCGCTGATGGTCGGGGCGGAGCGGCAGCGGCAGTTCCTGGGCTCCTTGGGCCTTCTGGAGCCCACCGGGGTGGAGATGACCGAGGCCCGGTCCGGGCGGCCTCTTCTGCCGCGCCAGTGGTCCGAGATCAGCCTCATGACCATTTTCTACGGGCATGGGTTGTCGACCTCGCCGCTGCACCTGGCCGCGGCCTACGCCGCCATCGGCAACGGCGGCGTCGCGGTGGCGCCCACCCTGCTGCGCCAGGACGGCGCGGCGGCAGGGCCTCGGATCATGAGCGAGGAGGCCGCGTTCGAAGCAGTCTCGATGCTCAGGCAGGTGGTCTCGCGCGGCACGGCGACCTTCGCGAACGTGCCGGGCTACGAGGTCGCGGGCAAGACCGGCACCGCCGACAAGCCCCGCCCCACGGGCGGCTACTACGACGACAAGGTCATCGCGACCTTTGCCGGCGTCTTCCCGGCGAGCGACCCGGCCTATGCAATCGTGGTGAGCCTCGACGAGCCGGAGGAAACCTCCGGCACCGCCCCTCGCCGGACGGCGGGCTGGACGGCCGTGCCGGTGGCGGCCGAGGTCATCCGCCGCGCGGCTCCCCTTTTGGGACTGGCGCCCCTGCCCCCCGAACCTGAGGTGCAGGAGGGAAGCACGGCCGAGGCTGCGGAGGTCGCGGACACCGCGAACTGAGACTCGCGAGAGCTTGGCCCCTGTGGCGAGCCTCAGGGCTTCAGGGACAATCTGGACTTGGAGGGCGCGTCTTGTCTCTTGCGGAGATGCGCTGCGTTCGAACGAATGATGACGTCATGAGAAAGGTTCTGGGCGCTCTGGCCCTGGCAGTGGCGCTGGCGGGCTGCGGAGGCTCCGGCCAGAAGGAGGCTCAACTCGGGTCGGGCCAGTTCGGGTCAGGACAGCCCGAGGCCGTCTTCCAGAAGACGAGCCTGCGGGAGGTCTCCAACCGGCTCATCGGGGGCTGCGCCCGGGCCACGGGCGCTCTGGCCCGCACGGACAAGAACCGACTTGAGTGCCGGCTGCCCATGGGGCTGCGCGACGCCGCCCTGATCCAGGTGGCGAGCGGCAAGGCCTCCCCGGTGATGCCCCGCTACATCTTGGGCTTCACTCTGGTCGAGGAGGGCGCGGATGTCCGCGTCTTCGCGGATGCCCTGTCCGACGGCGCCCTGCCCTTCGGCCAGGCGCAGAGATCCAACATGATGACCAGGGCCGTCTTCAACCAGGCCATGCAGATCCTCCTCGGCCAGGGCGCCGTGCTCCCGCAGGACGCGCAGCCGGACATGTCAGCTCCGCTGGCTTCTCCTTTGTCGGCTCCCGCGGCCGCCCCGCTGCCCACGGCGCCGTCCCATGAGCCCATCCCCGCTGCTCCGATCCTCCCCGCCTCCCTGGCAACCCCGACGGGGCCTGCCGGCCATGCTCCCTGAGGCGCGCCGCGGGGAGGTCTGGAGGCCGCTGATCGCTCATGCGAAACCGCAGTTACATGGAGCACCACGCATGACGAGCCTTCCTTTCCGCCAGATCGACCGGGGCGAGCCTCAGCCGGTGGTCGACGTTGAGTCGGAAAGCCGGCCCGGCATGCAAGGGGGGACGTCGAAGGGCGGGCGTCCTCGTGCAGGCCCAGGGCGTCAGGCCTGGGCCGCGTCCCGCTCCCGCGCCTGGCTCAAAAGGCGCCAGACCGTGCGCGCCTCAGAGATGCGCTCGAAGCCGACGCGATGGCGCGCCGTGTAGGGCTCGTGGTAGCGCCGGTCGCCACCAAC
>CADCUU010000291.1 GCA_902805995.1 uncultured Rubellimicrobium sp. | reverse complement strand
CCCTTGCCTGAGCGGCGTCTAGGGCCGCCTGTGGATCGGTCCCGGAGAGCCTCATCGCGTGGAACTTGGTGGGCAGGATGCCGTGGATGCCGCGCTGGTTCTCGGTCCGTGGCACGACATGCGCAATTGCGGGAATGTCCGCGTTGCTTTCGCGGTGCGGCAGGGCGGCGTAGTCCGGGCTGTCGATCACCGACTGGCGGACGGGCAGGTGTCCCGGCGGGCCTATTAGACGCCGTTTGCGTGGAGGAAGGCACGGAAATCCATGGCGGCGTAGAGTTCCTCCTCGGTTCGGGTCTCGTCCGCGGGGATGAGCCATGTATGCAGATCCACCCGGACACCGTCGGTGCCGTAGAGGGTGGGAAAGCTCGCGGCCTCGTAGTTCCGCAGCGCGGGGCTGCTGCCTGCAGCCAAGGCGTCGTAGCTGTCCACGGCCCAGGTACCGTTGAGGAAGATGCCCGCCTCTCCGTTCAGGAAGGCCTGCTCGGCGCCGGCTCCGTCGAGCGAGGGGTCGTGAGGGTGGTGGTCGCTTGCAATGGCCGCCCCGGGTTGCAGTGCGATTGGGCCGGGCAGGATGTAGCGCCGTAGGGCGGGAGGCGGGATCACGTTAGGGAGGAGGCCCATGACTGTCGATATCAGGCCGCTCCGAGGATCGCCGCGAGACGGTCGGGGTCCGGGTGGCCTGCGCGAAAGGTGTCGCCTGTCGAGAGCGCAGTCACGAGCACCTCGGCGGGGCTGAAGAGGGCGGGGTCGATCCGCGCAAAGTCGCCCTCTGCCTCCGCGAAGACCTCTCCGAAGCCGCGGCCCCAGTCGGGAGCGGTCTGGCTTGGCAGGGCTTCGGCCAGTACCTTGGCGACCTCGGCATCGCCGGTGACGAAGAGATGCACGCGCCCGCCGTAGATGATCGCGTCGTTGGCGCGCCCCATGGCGGTGCGGGTGTCGGGGTGTGGCGGGGCGAGGGGCGCGGTGCCCAGAGCCTGGGCGATGTTGGACAGGTCGAAGTGGAGCGCGCGGGCCTTTTGCAGGGCGCATTCGATCACACGGGCGGCGATCTGGACGGTTCCGGCGAGGCTTCCGGTCGGGGCGTGGAGAAGAGTCAGGCGATTACGCGGGAGGTGGCAGGCCTCGGCCATGTCACGGGCCGCCGCCGTTCCAGGAGGGGTGTCGCTTTCGAGGACGAGGACCGCGCGGCTGGCGTGTTCCACGTGGGGAATGTCGTGGAACAGCGCCTCGTGCGCGGACAGGGCGCGGGCGGGGCCCGAGCCCATGAGCGGGCGTTCGTCGTCGGCCTTCAGGTGCCAGCCCGCGTACTGGCTGGCGAGGCAGGCGAGGACGGGACGGCTGGTGCGGACCATGACGGTCCAGGGCAGGACGAGTTGGCTGGAGGGCAGGAGGGTCACATCGGCCAGCCCTGCGAGGCAGATCCGGGCAAGCTGGCGGCCGGCCTCCAGGCTGCCCGGGTAGCGGAGGCCGCAATCGACCAGGGTCTCCCCCTCCGGGCCCAAGAAGAGGCCGATGCCAAGGGCCGAGGCCTCGGCGATCATGGCGTCGGCCAAGGCGGCGGCACGGGTGTTGAGCGAGAGGGAGGGAGTGGCGACTGAGGTCATGGAACAGGCAAGCGCCGAAGGCGGTCGCGGTTCCATGATAGGGGAGGAGCGGAAGGGCGGTTTAGGGTTGACGGAGAAGCGGACGGGGACTGTACGGAGGGTTGGTTGGCCGCAGGCAGGGCTGCCGCAGCAGCAGGCCACCAATGAAAACCGCCCGGATGCAGAACATCGGGCGGCTCAGTGGGGTTAGGCGTCCGAGAGCGAGCGCTCCCGGCGCCCGAAGTGTTACTCCGTTGCAGCCTCAGCGGGGGTCTCCACGGCGGCGTCGACGTCCTGCACGACCTCTTCGGTGTGGGCTTCCTCACGGCCGTAACGGATCTCGTGGTAGCCTTCGTAGACCATGCTTAGCGCGACATACAGAATCACGGCGAGACCCGCGAAGGCGATCCAGCGGTAGCGGCCGATGACGCGCGCCACGAAGGTCGAGGCAAGGCCCATGAGCGCGATCGACAGAACAAGGCCGATGATGAGCACGGTCGGATGGTCGTGCGCGGCGCCCGCGACCGCAAGCACGTTGTCGAGCGACATGGACACGTCCGCCACGACGATCTGGAGGGCAGCCTGGGCGAAGGTCTTGCGCGGCATGCCGCCGGCGACACGGCCGTCGGCGTTGAGGTCGGCGCCCGCAAGCGCCTCCTCTGCGGCCTGTTCCTCCAGGTCGTGGCCGGCGCGAAGCTCGCGCCACATCTTCCAGCAGACCCACAGGAGCAGGATGCCGCCGGCGAGGAGGAGGCCGGTGATGGCGAGAAGGGTCGTCGTGATCAGGGCGAAGCCGATGCGCAGCACCGTGGCCGCGATGATGCCGACGAGGATCGCGCGGTTCCGCTGTTCCGTCGGGAGGCCGGCAGCGGCGAGGCCGATGACGATGGCGTTGTCCCCGGCTAGCACCAGGTCAATGGCGATGACCTGAAGCAGGGCCCAAAGGCCCTCGGAGGTGAGTAGTTCCATCGTGATCTCCTTGGCGAGCCGAGTTTCGCGCGGTCGATCACAATCTGGCGCCGACCACAAGCCGGGCAAGACCATGACCGGGCGTTGCCCCGGCCGGCTGGGGCGGGCATGACTGCGCGGTCAGGTTACGGAGGCGATGCGATGACGATGCTTCGGCGGGATTTCGGGCGGACGGGTTGGAATGTGGCGGTGGTGGGCTTTGGCGCCTGGGCCATCGGCGGCACCTGGGGCGAGGTGAAGGAGGAGGACGCGAAGGCGGCGCTCCATGCCGCATTGGACGAGGGCGTGGATTTCATCGACACGGCGGACGTTTACGGCGACGGACGGTCGGAGCGGATCATCCGCGAGGTCCTGAAGGAGCGCGGGGGCGATCGGCCGATCGTGGCGACCAAGGCGGGGCGGCGGCTGAACCCCCATGTCGCAGAAGGCTATACCAGGGAGAACCTGGAGGGGTTCATCGACCGGAGTCTGTCGAACCTTGGCGTCGACGTGCTGGACCTCGTTCAGCTTCACTGCCCGCCGACGCCGGTCTTTTACATGCCGGAAGTGTTCGGGGCCCTCGATGACCTCGTGACGGCAGGGAAGCTGAAGCACTACGGCGTCTCGGTCGAGAAGGTCGAAGAGGGCCTCAAGGCGATCGAGTTTCCGGGCGTCGCGTCGGTGCAGATGATCTGGAACATGTTCCGGCAGCGCCCGGCCGAGCTGTTCCTGCCGCGCGCCAGGGAAAAGGGCGTGGCGGTGATCGCGCGGGTGCCGCTCGCCTCGGGGCTGCTGACCGGCAAGATGTCGCGCGACAGCACGTTCGCGGCGGACGACCACCGGGCCTTCAACCGGGAGGGTGCGGCCTTCGACAAGGGCGAGACCTTCTCGGGCGTGCCCTTCGACGTGGCGCTGGACGCGGTCGAGGCCGTGCGGTCGGCCCTGTCGGGGGACGTGCCGATGGCGCAGGTCGCGCTGCGCTGGTGCCTCATGGAGGAGGCCGTCACGGTCGTGATCCCGGGGGCCAAGAACCCCGATCAGGCCAAGGGCAACGCTGCGGCGGGGCACCTGCCGCCGCTGGAGGAGGGCACCATGGAAGTCGTGCGCGAGATCTACCGGAGCCGGATCGCCCCGCACGTCCATCAGATCTGGTGAGGGCCGTGGTCGCGGGCCGGAGGTGACGGCCCGCGACGGCCTCAGGCGCGGGCATCCTCGGGGGCGGCGGACAGGTCGCCCTCGTCCACGTCGGGCTCCTCCTCCTCG